>NZ_JAALEA010000194.1 GCF_014145145.1 Dietzia cercidiphylli | reverse complement strand
GCGGCCCGGACCGGCGCCGTGGTGAGCACGGTGCTGGTGGCCGGAACAGCAGTCGCCGCGGGGGCGGGCGAGACCTCCGCGGCGGGCATCAGGATCATGGATCCGGCGATCATCGCGAACGCCGTCGACCCCACCACCGGCCACCGGCGCGAGACGGGCGTCAGCGGCGTGTGCCAGGTCAGTGGGGCGAGCGCATCTGCAGCGACGTACCCGGCCATCGCCTGCTGGGCCAGCGCGGCCTGCGAGTCCAGCCGGTGGTCCTCATCGGCGTGCGCCCTGTCCCGGTGCTCGCAGTACAACCACCATGCGCCCGGCAGGACGAGTGCCAGTCCGAACACGACCATCGCCGCGACCGCGGCGGCGCCGTCCGCCAGGGAGGCCGCCCCACCCAGGACGACCAGCGCGCCCACCCCCACACCCGCCCAGGCCAGCACCGGCTTCCACACCGGGGGACTGAGGTAGGTCGGTTCGGCCAGTGTCGGATGCGACGTGGACGGCAGGACGATCGGCATGGGCGGCGGTCTTTCCGGGAGGCGAGGGGTCCCCAGAGGGACGACGACGGCGCCGGGTCCGGTGCCCCACCCCGCCGTCGAATGAGGTGAACAGTACGCGGGCCCGGTCCTACGCCAAAGCTATTCTCATACTTCGCCGGAGTGCGTCTCAGACCAGGGCCACCCTGTGGTTCCACGAGCGCGCTGTGCGCCACAGGCAGAACACCACCAACACCACCGACGCGGCCAGGAAGCCGACGGGCATGACGTCGTCGCTGGCGGCCGCGCCGGCGGCCAACTCGCCGATCATGTCGAAGCGCACGAACTCCAGCGAGCCCCCGGCGCCCATCGAGATGCCGAACGGCAGAGCGATCATCGCCATCAGCGAGAGCAGCTGTGTGACCACGTAGACCAGGACGAACACCACGACCGGCCCGCCGGCACCCAGCGCGGCCAGCCGTCGCTCGTGCCCGACCGAGACCGAGAAGTAGTAGCAGACGGGCCAGATCAGGAACGACCCGAGTGTCACGAGCACTCCGGCCGCGATCATCCAGGCCGGTGCGGCAGTGGTCACCGTGGTCCACGCGTCGGACAGGACGGAGTACGACGGCGAGGTGAGCCCCGACTGGCGGGCGGCCGACCACCACGTGAGCACTGCGAGCCCGGCGGTGAGGACGAGCGCGGCCAGGGACGCGACCATCGCCCACACCAGCTTGGCCCAGAAGATGACCGCCCCGCGGACCGGGATGGAGTGGGTGAAGTACCCGGTCCGGCCGTAGCCGGTGCGCCAGTAGTCGGCGGCCAGGGTCAACTGGACGGCCGGGACCGCCACAACGGCGGCCAGCATGCCCAGGGCCAGTCCGAGCTGGGACAGTAGCGGCCACCCGGCGGCCCCGAGCAGGCCGCCCAGGACTCCGACCAGGGCGATCACGCCGAGAGTCGTCCCGAGGGCCCCGCGTGTGCGCAGCCACTCGTGCGTGAGCAGTGTCGTCGTCATCGGTAGGTCTCCTTGGAGATCTGGTCGAGGCTGGCGGCGTGCTGGCCGCGGAGGTCGTCGGCGTGGCCCTGCAGCAGGACCCGGCCGTGGCGCATCATCACCGCGGCGTCGAGGATGGGCTCGAGGTCGTGCACCAGGTGCGTGGAGATGAGGAGCAGGGACTCCTCGGACAGGTTGCGGACGATGCCGTCGAGGATGAGCTGACGCGCGGCCGGGTCGACGCCGGAGATGGGTTCGTCCAGCAGGAACACCCGCGCGTCGCGGGACATGGCCAGGGCGATCTGCACCTTCTCGCGCATGCCCTTGGACATCTCCTTGAGGCGCGCGGACTCGCTCAGCCCGAAGAACCCGATGAGGTCGCGGGCTTTCTCGGTCTGGAAGTCGGCGAAGAAGTCGGCGTAGAGCCGCAGGCAGTAGCTCACGCGGGCGGAGTCGGGCAGGAAGCTGGTGTCGGGCAGGAAGGACACGATCGCCTTGGACTCGGGGCCCGGGGCGTGGCCGTCGATCCGCACGGTGCCGGAGTAACCCGAGAGCACGCCGGCGAGGATCTTGAGGAGCGTGGTCTTGCCGCACCCGTTCTCGCCGAGCAGTCCCACGATCTGCCCCGGAGCGAGCTGGAGATCGAGGGCGTCCAGTGCGGTGGTGGAGGCGTAACTCATGCTGAGACCCGAGGCCTCGACGAGTGTAGTGGCCGGGGTGGCGGTCGTACTCACGTCAGACGCCTCCGTCGTGTGCATGGGCAGTGGTGTGGTCATGGTGATCCCATCTCGTGTCGAGTAGTGCTCGCGCCCTGTCGTGCGTCATCCGCAGGCCGCGGACCCGCCGGATGAACTCGTCGGCGGCCCCGGCGGCGAGGTCGGCGCGGATCTCGTCGATCCGGGCGTCATCGGAGGTGACGAACCTCCCGCTGGCCCGCTCGGACCGGCACAGCTCGAGCCGTTCCAGCTCGGCCAGCGCGCGCTGCGCGGTGTTGGGGTTGACGCCCAGATCGGCCGCCAACTCCCGGACCCCGGGCATCTTCGCGCCCGTCGGCCACTCCCCCGTCACGATGCGCCGCGAGAACTCCTCGACGAGCTGCACCCAGATCGGGGATGAGTTGTCGAACTGCATCGCCGCCCCATTCCGTGTTGCTGTATTAGGTGCTTAATACAGTGACACTCCGACGCGGCGAAGTCAACGCGGGTCGCGGCGAAGTCAACGACGACCACGTTGCGTATACCCTAGGGGGTATGTATTCTCGGCAGCGAGGCTCGGACGGCACCACACACCGACCGCGGACCTCGCGACCATCCCACGATCAGAGGAGTACGACCATGTGCCGACCCGCAACCTGCAAGACCTGTGGAAAGACGACCTGGGCCGGGTGCGGAATGCACGTGGACCAGGTGATGTCCGGCGTGCCCAAGTCCCAGCGGTGCCCCGGACACGCCACCGCGCCCAAGGAGGGGTTCCTCGCGAAGATGTTCGGCAGGTAGCCGGTCACTGCGCGCGGATCAGTGCGCGCGGATCAGTGCGTCAGAACGACCTTGACCCCGACGATGGTCGCTGCGACCACCGTGAGTGCCGCAGCACTGATGAGCCGGTTCCGACTGGGCCGCTCGCCGTTGAGCCGGCCGATCACGAAGACGATGCCGCCGATCCGCACCAGCACGGTGGGCTCTGCCAGCAGCAGTGCGGTGCGGTGCTCGAGAACTCCGAGCCAGGACCAGGATGTTGCCGTAGATGTAGGCGCTGATCCGGCTCGCCGCGTCGGACCGCTCCAGCGGCGCGCCCCTGGAGAGCCATGAGTTGCGCGGCAGGGAACGCCCGTCCGTGTTCATGACGACAAGCGTGACAGACCCCGGGAGTCCGGGGCACCGAGTTCACCGTCCCGCCCCGGGCCACCGGGGGCGAGGAATACTGTGAACACGCCTGCGATTCGGTCGGCCGTGGGGAGGCGACGGGTGGACTCATCAGTGGACGTGGTGGTCGTCGGCGCAGGCATCGCCGGATTGGTCGCCGCTCGCGAGTTGACCCGCACGGGCCACGAGGTGCAGGTGTTCGAGGCCCGGGACCGCGTCGGGGGCCGTCTCCTCAACGCGACTCTGCCCGGCGGTGCTCCGATCGAGGTCGGGGGGCAGTGGGTCGGTCCCACCCAACACCGCATTCTCGCGCTGATCGGCGAGTTGGGACTGCAGACCTTCCCCACCCACGTCGCGGGTCGCCACATCGCCGAGGTGGGCGGGGCCAGGTCGGACTACTCCGGCCGGATCCCCCGCCTCGATCCCGTCACCCTCGCCGACATCGCGCAGACACAGTGGCGTCTCGACCGCATGGCCGCCCGCGTCCCGCTCGCGGACCCGTGGCGCGCGCCCGGCGCCGAGCGCCTGGACTCGCAGACGTTCGACACCTGGCTCAGACGCACCGCCCGCACCCCGCGGGGCCGCGCGTTCTTCCGTCTCCTCACCGAGGCCGTGTTCTCGACCGGACCCGAGGACCTGTCCGCGCTGTGGGCGGGGTTCTACATCGGGGCCGCCGGCGGACTGGACGCGCTGATCGATACCGAGGGTGGTGCTCAGCAGGACCGCGTGGTGGGCGGAGCGCAGACGATCGCGATCGAGATGGCGCGGGAGCTCGGGGACCGCGTGATGCTGGACAGCCCGGTCACCGCGGTCGACTGGGACGCCGCGGGAGCCCGCGTCCGCACCGGCGACCACGTGGTCAGCGCGCGGCACGTGGTGATCGCGGTGCCACCGCCGCTGGCGTCGAGGATCCGCTACTCCCCCGGTCTGCCCGGCGACCGCGACCAGCTGATCCAGCGGATGCCCATGGGACGGGTGATCAAGATCAACGTCGTCTACCCCGAGCCGTTCTGGCGTGCCGACGGCTGGAGCGGTCAGGCGAACAGCGACACCCGACCGCTGGGCACCGTCTTCGACAACACTCCCCACGCCAGCACGTCGGACGGCGCCGTGCCCGGCGTCCTCGTCGGATTCCTCGAGGGCCGCCACGCGGACCGGGCCTCGCGCATGACCGCCGCCGACCGACGCGCGCAGGTACTGGAGGACCTCGCCGGATACTTCGGCCCCCGGGACCTCGGTCCCGTCGACTACATCGAGCGCGACTGGGCCGAGGAGGAGTACAGCCGCGGCTGCTACGGCGCGTTCGCCGCGCCCGGGACCCTGACCCGCTTCGGCCCCCACCTCCGCCGCCCCGTCGGCCCGATCCACTGGGCCGGCACGGAGACCGCCACCCGCTGGGCCGGCTACATGGACGGGGCGGTCGAGTCGGGTCGGCGGGTGGCCGGGGAGATCGTGTGCAGCCGCTGATCCGCGCCGCCAGCCTGCGCGGTTTCGGTCCGCTGGTCAGCGAACTCGGCGGAGACCCCGATCGCCTGCTCGAGCGGTATGACATCGCGCGCGAGGTGCTCGATGACGACGACGGGCTGGTGTCGATCACCGCGCACGACCGGATGCTCGACGCGGCCGCCGCGGAACTGGGCTGCCCCGATTTCGGGCTGCGGCTGGCCGATCGCCAGGACGTCTCCATCCTCGGTCCGGTGGCCCGGGCGGTCCGCTCCAGCTCCACCGCCACCGAGGCGCTCGAGTGCGCGGCGCGGTTCCTGTTCGTCCACAGCCCCGCCCTGACGATCGGCGTCGACGACGACCCGTGGGGCAGGCGCGGCGTGATCGCGCTGACCTACCGCAAGCGGCTCTCCGAATCGCCGTACTCCCCGCAGGCCATCGAGCTGGGCCTGGGCCTGTTCCACCGGATGGCCGTTCAGCTGCTCGGGCGCAGTCCGGGTCTCCGGTCGGTGGAGCTGCCCCACGGTCCGCTGTCGCCCGTGGCCCGCTACCTGGAGTTCTTCGGCGCCGACATCAAGTTCGACCGACCCGTGGCCGCGCTGTGCGTCGAACGGCGCATCCTGGACGCCTCGTTCGACACCGCGGACGAGGAGATCCGCCTGGCCGCCCTCGAACACCTGGCGGGGTCGTACTCCGACCCCACCCAGTCGATGTCCGGACGGGTCCGCCGGGCGGTGGCCGAGAGCCTGCCCGGGCCGGTCCCGTCCCTCGCCGAGGTGGCGGCCTCGCTGTCGATCCACCCCCGGACCCTGCAACGCCACCTCGTCGTCGAGGACACCACCTACGGTCAGGTCGTCGACGACCTGCGACGAGACCGGTCGCACCGGTTCATCACGACCACCGACCTGTCGTTCACCCAGATCGCCGACCTGGTCGGCTTCACCGAACAGTCCACACTCAGCCACGCCGTGCGTCGGTGGTTCGGCCTCTCCCCCGGCGGCCTCCGGCGCCGGGCGAGACTGTCGCGCTGAGACAAGTTTTCCTCCCGCGGGCACCGGATCCTGAACGTAGCCACCAGAACCACGGCACCCGGAGAACCACGGCGCCCGTAGTAGTAGGCGCCCGTAGTAGTACAGGAGCGATGATGCTGCGCGAACACCAGTTGAGTGACCAGAAGCTGCAGGAACAGTCGTCCGAGCAGATGCTCGAGCAGATCGGCGCGCGGTCGATCCCCGAGTTCGACGGCGTCCACGACGTGTGGCCCCGCGGCGAGCGCCTCCGGGCCGTGCGCGCGGCGGCCGCCGAGTACAAGACGCGCTTCGTGCAGCAGGGGCAGGTGCGGGCCGTGCAATCCGTGGACGTGGCCGCGGCGCCCTACCCGGTCAAGTACGCCTTCAACAACGCGGTCTCGGTCCCCAGCCTGCCGCTGATCACCATGATCAACCGGATGATCGTGGTGCAGTACGACGACTGGAACGGCCGCCCCCGCACCCTGGTGTTCGAGCCGACCGTCCCCGCCGGGTCCGCCGAGGCGCCCTTCTACGACAACCTGCAGACGCTCGTCGACCGGATCCCCGGCGGCACCCTGGCCATCAAGCTGCTCCTCAAGTACTTCAACGAGCCGAACCAGGCGCTCGCCAAGGTCGGGCTCACGCCGCAGGACGTGGACTTCTGCACGTTCGACCACCTCCACGTCCAGGACCCACGCGTGATCCTCGGTTCGACCGAGGTGATCCCCGGAGACACCGCGCCCCGCACGCCACTGTTCGGCGACGCCAAGCTGCTGGTCCACCGGCGCGAACTGGCCACCCTCGAGGACCTGCACCCCATGCAGTGGGCCTGGTACGTCGCCGGCGGGCTCGGCGGGGTCGACCGGTCCAAGTTCGCGGTGTTCGACGGGGACATCGAGCTCGGCCCCGGCATCGCGCTGATGTGGACCCCCGGCCACACC
>NZ_JAALEA010000193.1 GCF_014145145.1 Dietzia cercidiphylli | reverse complement strand
GCATCTCCCTGGACAACTGGCAGCCGGAGCTGTCCCGGATCCCGGGCGTGCGGCGCTACCACGAGAAGTTCGGCCGGGAGATCTGCCCCAACGCCAACACCCTCGAGGACTCGCTGGACCAGTACGACTCCATGATCAAGGAGAAGACCATGGCGGACCGGTGTCCCGGTGACCCGCGCTGGTTGCAGATCCTGCCCTCCACCGAACTGGTCTCGTGGAAGCGTTTCTGGCCCGTGGTGCCCACCTACTGCCACGGCGGCCTCTCCTACGGTCGGATCCGGTCCGGACTGAGAAGCGAGAAGTGACGACGAC
>NZ_JAALEA010000192.1 GCF_014145145.1 Dietzia cercidiphylli | reverse complement strand
GGCCGCCTCCAGGTGATGGGGATCGTCGGTGATGCAGGTGACCACGGTCCCGGAGCCCTGCCCGGCTGCCGCCAGGATCGCCAGGGCGGGCACGCCGGGAGCGGGCGAGATGCACACCGCGGTGCGGGCTCCGGTCAGTCGGGCGACCAGCCGGATCACCTCGGCGGTCAGCGCGTCCGGAGAGGCGGCACCCAGTTCGGCCGCGTCCGCACGGGCGGGGGCGTAGAGCGAGTCGTCGACCAGATCGGAGCTGCGGCGCGCGAGGTCGGCGAGCCTGGAACGGTCGGAGGCGGGGACGTCAGTCGAATCGGACACCCGAGCAGCGTATCGCCGCGCACGCGGACGACGTGTCCAACGCGCGGTGATCGGATCGGTATGAGACTCTCAGGGGGATCTCAGTACGGGTATACCGTGAGGACAGCCCGATGAGAGAGGGTGGGCACACGTCGTTCCACGAGGGGGCGACGGAACACCGCGCGGACGACTTGCGAGGAGCCCGCGCCGGAAGGCGGCGGCAGCGCATGTACTCGCAGACGGTGCACGAGACGGCGATCGCTCCCGGCGGTGACCACGACGAGGCGGTCGGTACCGCCCGCTTCGACGCGAGTGGTGACGCCGCCGACATGCCCTCCTGGTCCCAGCTCGTCGCCCAGCACGGGGACAGGGTCTACCGGCTCGCATTCCGGCTCTGCGGCAACGCCCACGACGCGGAGGACATCACCCAGGAGGCGTTCATCCGGGTGTTCAGGTCCCTGGACAAGTACAAGCCGGGCACCTTCGAGGGATGGACGCACCGGATCGTCACCAACCTCTTCCTCGACATGGCGCGGCGTCGGTCTCGCATCCGCTTCGAGGCGCTCCCGGAGGACGCCGAGCGGGTCCCGGGTCGTGAGCGCAGTCCGGAGCAGGTCCTGTCGGAGGAGACCTTCGACCCGGTCCTGCAGACCGCCCTGGCCAATCTCTCCCCGGAGTTCCGCGCGGCGGTGGTGCTGTGCGACATCGAGGACCTCAGCTACGAGGAGGTCGGCCGGATCCTCGGGGTCAAGATGGGGACGGTCCGCAGCCGCATCCACCGGGGTCGTTCCGCGTTGCGTGCCGAGCTCGAGGCGGCCGGTGTGACCGGGGTCCACCAGAGCGTCGACTGATCCCCCCGGGAGCTCCCGGGAACCACCGGAGTATCCCGTGCGTTGATCATCCCGGGCGGTCAGAGCCCGGCCCCGAGGGCAGACGGACGAGGAGGCGCGAGGGTGGACCGACACCAGTCAGGACGCGGGTCCACTCCCGAGTACCGGTTGTCGCGGGACTCGGTCCGTGAGGTCGCCGGGAGTACGCCACCCCCTCGATCAGAACCGCACTTCCTCTCCACCGACCACCTCTCCACCGAGGCGGCGGCAGCGTACGTGGACGGCTGCCTCCCGCCCGCGGGACAGGTCCGCGCGGACGCCCACCTCGCTCTGTGCCCGCAGTGTCGACGCGAGGTGGCCGAACAACAGGACGCACGTCGCGCTCTCCGGGGATCCGGGCCGATCCACATGCCCGGTGATCTGCGGGAGCGCCTCCGCCTCCTCGGGGAGGAGCCGACCCGGGAACCCACAGGCGCCCCGGTGCCCCCGCCCGGGAGCAGGTGGTCGAGGCTCCTGCGCCGCCTGCGTTCGTCCGGCCGTTAGGCTGGGGCGCGTGGAGGACGAGACTGGTGTGCCCGGACCGGCGGAACGGGACGTCGACCCCGACCGGCCGCTCCGCGAGCCTGCGCCGATCCACAGGCCCGTCGTGGACGAGGCCTCCGCCGAGCGCTTCTCCCGCCCGCCCGGGGTGACAGGAGGATTCGACCCCCGGCGTCCACAGGCTCCGGTCGATCACTCCGCTCAGGACCGCCATTCCGGCCCGCACCGGCACTCCGGCGCGGCGGACGGGCACGACGCCGACCCGGCACTGGCCGCCGCGTTCGGGCCGTCGGGTGACACCGTCGGTGGTATCGAGCGGCATCCGGGCTGGCAGGACCGGGTCGAGGTGCCACAGCCCGCCCCGCCCGACCCGTGGCGGGATCCCCACGCCCCGGTGGGGTTCGGAACCCCCGCCCTGCAGGCGGCGGACGAGCCCGGACCGGAGGATCTGTCGGGTGCGGACGTGCCCCCGCCGCCGAGGCTCTCACTCTCCGAGGCTCTGTTCGAGCGGCGACTGAGCAGGCAGGCGCTGGCAGGGGCGACCGCCGCCGTCGCCGTCATCGCCCTCGTGGGAGGGGGGATCGGCGCGGTCGTGGCCGATTCCGCCCGCGTCCTCACCACGTCGACGGTACGCATCGCCGACGCGCCGGCGAACGTCATCCGGCCCGACAACCCGGTCGGTGAGGTGGCGCAACGGGTCCAACCGGCGGTGGTCCACATCCAGGTCTCCACGGCCTCGGCCCGGGGTGAGGGTTCCGGCATCGTCATCGACCCGCAGGGCTACATCGTCACCAACAACCACGTCGTCACCATGGACGGCGCCGCCGACAGGGCGGACATCGACGTCGTCTTCCCGGACGGGTCCAGGGCATCGGCCGAGTTGGTCGGCCGCGACCCGGCGACCGACCTGGCGGTGCTGAAGGTCGACGACGTCCAGAACCTCACCGTCGCGACCCTCGGTGATTCCGATCGGGTGCAGGTGGGCGAACAGGTCGTCGCCATCGGGTCGCCCCTCGGCCTGGCCCGGACGGTCACCGAGGGCATCGTGTCGGCCACCCAGCGGCCGATCGCCCTGGGGGAGTCCACCTCCGACGGGGACGTGGTGATCGACGCCATCCAGACCGACGCGGCCATCAATCCCGGCAACTCGGGTGGTCCGCTCATCGACGCCAGCGGGGCGGTGATCGGGATCAACACCTCCATCTTCACCCAATCCGGTGGGTCGATCGGGCTCGGGTTCGCCATCCCCGTCAACGATGTGCGCGACATCGCCACCTCGCTCATGAGCGAGGGCTCCGTACGTCACGCGACCATCGGCGTGAACGCGCGCAAGGCGGAGAACGGCAACGTGGAGGGTGCGGAGCTGGTCAACGTGCGGGAGGGGTCGCCCGCACAGGAGGCCGGGCTCCGGGAGGGCGACGTGGTGACGAGTGTCGGGGAACGCGGTGTCCGGTCCTCCGACGAGCTCATCGTGGCCGTCCGACGGGCGGGCGCGGACGTCGACGTGCCGGTCGAGGTCATCCGCGACGGTGCACGGATCGAGGTGACCGTCCGACCCGTACTCGCCTGACCCGCTCGGGGCCGGCAGGTCGCCGGCGCCGGTGGCCGGTCGTCCGAGGTCGTGGTGCCGGTCGGTGCCGGGACGACGTATCCTCGGAGGCGATGTTCACTAACGTGGGGTGGTCCGAGCTCCTGGTGCTCGGCGTGATCGCGCTCGTGGTCCTGGGGCCCGAGCGCCTACCCGAGGCCGCCCGCTGGCTGGCCTCGGCGGTCCGCAAGGTCAAGGACTTCGCGGGCACCGCCCAACAACAGCTCCGTGACGACTACGGGGCCGACTTCGAGGAGTTCCGCGAGCCGCTCAAACAACTGAGCGACCTGAGGGGCATGAGCCCCCGCGCGATGGTGACCAAGCACCTCCTTGACGGCGACGACTCCTTGTTCACGGGGGACTTCGGCGCGGCCGCGCCAGCGGGAGGACCGCGGTCGACGGGTCCCCAGGCGGCCGGACGCCAGTCGACCGGGCCACAGGCGACCGGGCCACAGGCGACGGACGCCCGGG
>NZ_JAALEA010000191.1 GCF_014145145.1 Dietzia cercidiphylli | reverse complement strand
GGCGTGGGCTCCCGGAGCCGCCGGCCGGGTGGTGTGCGCGGGTGACGAGACCGCGGCGCCGGCCCTGCTGTCCATCGCCGGGGAGCTGGCCGCGGAGCCACGGGGGACGAGAGAGGTCCGGATCGTCCTGGAGTTGCCGACACCGGCCGACGTGCGCGCGCTGTCGGCCGAGGCGCCGGAGACCGTCACCCTGCTCTCGCGGTCCGGTGAGCGGGGACACGCGCTCGTCCATCACCTCGGCGGAGTGTTGGGCGTGGGTCAGGGATGCGTCGAGTCGGTCCTCGACGGGCGCCGTCCCGCCGAGCGGGAATGGCAGACGGCCACCACCGTCTCCGCCGGGGACCCGTATGTGTTCCTGGCCGGGGAGGCGGGGCTGGTCCGCGCGATGCGCCGCCTCGCCGTGGACGGCGCCGGGATCCCCAAGGGGGCCGTGTCGTTCATGGGCTACTGGCGCAGGGGTGCGGCCGAATCCTGAGCGCTCGGGCGGATCAGGTCGTCTCCGGGCCCTCGTCGGGCGCCGGGTACGACGGATCCCGCAACGCGCCGAGCAGACGCGGATACCGCGATCCGGGCAGGCGGTTCCCCACCGGATCGAAGTGCAGGTTCTCGTCGTCGTCCTCCCAGGTGTCCACCGTCACACGCCCGAGGGTCTCCCATCTGCCCAGCGGAGTGGCGTGCTGGAGGGTCCACGTGCCGCCGTCGCCTGTCGGGATGGCGGCCAACAACAGCTGCCGCCCGGCGACCCTGACGGGGAACATCGAGGTCATGGTGCGGCCGGTCGTGCGCCATCCCGTGGTCAGTACGTAACGACTGATCGGACCCAGGCCCGTGCTCGCGAGCAGGATGTCGACGGGGCGGTCGGCGTGGATGCGGATGGCCATCCCGCCGATGTCGGGGACGACGTCCGGCAGACCCACGGCGCGCGAGAAACGGATCGTCGCCGGCCACCTGCCCGTGATGTCCAGGAGCGGTGAACCGGTTCGGCCGACCCCGGTCACGCTCAGGGTCGCCTGGGCGACGATGCCCTTGGGGTGCAGGGCCTTGGGTCGTGCCAGGCGCGTCACCGCCGCCGCGACCCCGAAGACCGAACCGAGAAGACCCGCGACGGGGGACGAGCGCACGGCCACCTCCGCGGAAGCCTCCGGGCGACGGTCGACTGGGGCGTGGGCGGAGGTGCCGCGGGCGGTTCTCCGATGGGTGCGGGGCATGATCCCAACGATACTCAGCGCCGCGTCTCACACAGCGGCGCTACGTGCAGTGCTCGACCGACCGCGCCTCGTCCGCACCGCCGCGCCGACCGCGCCCCGCCGACCCCGCCCCGCCGAGTGGTCGATTCCGATCGCGTTTGCGCAGGGCGAATTCTCCCGCTCGGCGTACTTGCGACCACTCGCCGAAAAGGGTGGACTCGGCCCCGGAGTTAGGCGCGCCGATTGATCCAGTCATCGACCCTGCGGGCGACGCGACCCGATCACCGCAACTCACCTCGTCGCGTGAAGCGTTCAGAAGATGGTGATCGAGTGGTGGGTCCGCGGACTGCCCTGACGACCCCAGGGGACCTGGCCGACGGTGTCCGGGCTCAGCTCCACACTGCGTGGAGGCGCGGGAGCGCCCAGTCCCAGGGGATGCGCTCCTGCTCGAGCCGGAGGTCCCCGCCGGTCGTCAGCGCCTCGAGCGCGTCGAGCTCATCCGGTGTGAGGCGCGATGGCGCGGCCCGGGTCGGCGAGGGGTCGGGCACCGCATACTCGCGCCATGCGTCCAGGGTCTCGGTGTCCATGAGAACGCTCACGGCGTGCGGGGCGTGATGGCGTAGACGGTCGAGGATCGCGAAGCCGTGCGAGTCGAGGTCGCCCCAGTACGCGATGTGAGCGCGGAGTGCCCAGGGCAGGGCGGCGACGGCGTCGACCGCGAACCCCCGGCCGAACAACGCGACGGTCTCGGGGAGGTCCGGCAGGGCGAGGAAGGTGGTGAGGTTCTCGACGACGACGAGGTGAGGCGGTCCCCCCGAGGTACGCCACAGAGTGGCGAGCTGATCGACCGGGCTCTCGACGTCACGCAACGGGAACGCGATGTCCGGATCAAGCACCCTCATGCGGATGCGGACGTCCGGGCCCAGCAATCCCAGCCCGGTGGCCGTCCCGCGGACCGCGTCGTCGACGCCGGCCCGAGCGGCGTCGAGCACAGCCTCGACCACCCGGGTCCGGGTCTCGATCCACTTGGTGTCGACCCCCGGGACCGCGATCTCGCGGGCACGACGCCCGGCGGTGGGGTTCGCGAGTGCCCAGCGGCACACTGCCAGGAGCTGGTTGAACGCGCCCTCCTCCCAGTCCTCCCAGGTGGCCGAGGTCTCTGCGGCGGCGCGGCGCAGCATGGAGTGATCGGGCCCGAGGTCGATGATCCGGAGCGTGCGGTTCAGCAGCCGAGCCCACCGCGACGCCCGGTCCGCGATGTGGGCGATGGTGTCGGCGCCGACCACTTCAACGCGTTGCGGGAGCGGTACGACGCCGAACCCGGGCAGGCGGCGGTCCGCCCAGGTCAGCCGGACATCGGGTCCTCCATGGGTGCTCTCGAACTCGCGCCATCGCCTGATCCACGCCGCTGTCCCACTGGGGTCTTCGGCTGCGTTCGCGGCGGTCGGCGGCGCCGTGCTGAACCGGACGACCTCGGCGTCCCCGCCGAAGGGGTCGGCGAGCCACCGACGGTGGACCCGGGCGAACCGGGTGGCACACGCGGCCGTCAGTTGGTCTGGGTCGCGCGGCTCCGAGCGGGTAGCCACCATCAGGCCTCGTCCCAGGTGACGCGCTCGATCCGGGAGTGGCTGCCGTCGTCGTTGCCCACCACCACGAGTCCGCCGATGTACGGCTCGAGGGTCTGCAGGAGCTTGAGCGGGGTGGCCAGGACCATGTGGAAACCGAAGTCGGTGAACACGTCCATCGCCCGACGCGTGTACTCGGGATCGGCGCGGTCGAACGCCTCGTCCAGAACGACCGTCCCGTAGCCGGGGACGTCGGCGTCGATGTCGGCCAGCTGGAAGCGCAGCGCCGCGGCGAGGCAGAAGAACACCAGCTTCTGCGCCTGCCCGCCGGACAGCCCGGACGAGGAATCGTGGTAGTTGGTCGGGGCGCCGTCGGCGTCGATCTCGATGCCGATGAACCCCACGTGCTTGCGGGTGTCCAGCACCGTCTGCCGCCAGCGACGGTCGCCGGCGTCCGCCGACCCGAGCTTGTCGAGCAGACGTGACATCACGGCGAAACCCGCCTCCGCGGCGTCCACGGTGCGGCTGTCGAGTGCGCCGGTCAGGGCCGTTTCCAGGTCACCGAGGAAGTCGGTGACGGTCTCCGAGCGCCGGTCCCGCACCTCGATCTGCAACCAGCGTCCCGACTGGAATTCCGATCGATGAAGGGACTCGTTGACGGGTCGGATCTTGGCTTCGATTTCCGACCGGGCCCGGCGGATGCGGCGGGCGAGCTCGCCCAGGTTGCGGGTCTGCATCTCGCCGATGAGGCCGAGGAAGCGTTCCTCGAAATCGGCCAACCTGTCCCGCCGCAGGCGGACGAGCACCTCCACCGCCTCACCGACGAACTCCGGGTCCGACTTGAGGTCGGCCTTCATCGTGGGCCAGATCTCGAGATATGAGGTGAGGATCGCCGTGATGCGCCGGTGGATGCGGTCGCGCTCGGTGGCGGTGGCCGACTGCTCCACCGCGATCGCGCGTTCGGCCCGCTGACACACGTCCTGCACGTTGTCGGCCGTCAGCCTGCGTGTGGCGGCGGACAGGCGCGCGCGGATCCGGTCGGCGGCGTCGGGATCGGCAGCACCGTGGGACTCTTCGGAGGCACTACGCTCGGCCAATTGCGCGAGGCGGGCCTGCAGCCCGGCGACGTGGTTCGCCGCGACTGCTCGGTCACCGGTGGCCGCATCGTATGTCGATTGCGCCCGCGACTGGAACTCCTCGGCATCACGTAGTTCCCGCTCCATCTCGGCAACCTCCGGGTGCGCCTCGCGCCACCGGTCGAGCCGCTCTCGGGCGTCGTCGGCCCGTCGTTGGGCGGTGGTCGAGTCGATCTCCTCCCACCGCAGTCCGCGGAGCGCAGCTCCCGCCTGCTGCCGGGAGCGTCGATCGGCGTCGAGGTTCTCCAGCGCCGCCCACCGGCTCTCCGCGGAGTCGATCCGGGACTGGATCTGATCGCGCCGAGCGGTGAGCGCCTCCACCTTGGCGTCGTTGAGACCACCCAGCTGGAAGACCGCCGGATCGTCGATGCTGCGTCGGTCGTCCTTCTCGAACCTCCGACCACGCTTGATGAGGCCGTGCAGGGTGACCGCCCGCTCCAGGGCGCCCAATTCGTCGGAGGACTCGACGCAGGTCAGGTCGAACTCGCTCGCGAGTCGACGACGCATCCACTGCTGGAACGGACCGGGGGCGGGCTCCATCTTTCGGACCAGGCTGTCCGGGCCGGTCCTCTTGGCAGGCGAGTCATCGGTGGTGTCGACGACCTCGTAGACCAGCCGAATGCCCAGATGCGTGTCGTTGACCGCGCGCGTGACCGCGGCGCGGAGATGGTCGGGGACGAGCATCGTCCGCGCGAAGCCGGAGAGCACCCGTTCGGCTGCCGGCCGCCACCTCGCATGCTCGGAGGACACATCGAGCAACTCTCCCGCGAACGGGAGTTCGCGGGGATTGGCCCCAGCCGCACGACAGACCAGGTCCCGCGCTGCCAAGAGGCGCGAATCAATGTTCGAGCGGTGACGGAGCAGCGCCTGGAGGTCGGCCGTCACACGGGCGAGGGTGCTCGACTGCTCGTTGAGGTCCCCGGCGACCTCGCGGAGCTTCGTCCGATCACGCGCTCGCTCGGCTTCCTGGTCCGCGTCGTCCCGGTCGAGCCTGGCGAGGAGGACGGCGAAGTCCTCGGCGGTGGCCGGAAGTGTGCCGCCGAGTCGCTCGAGCTCCGTGGCCGCCCGTTCGCGACGGGAGGTCACCGACGTTGCGTGGTCGAGCGCGCGGCCCAGCTCCCGCGCGAGCTCGTCGCGCCCGGCGCCCGCACTGCCCCGCAACCGGGAGCGGAGGTCGTCGCTGGTCGTTCTGGCTGAGTCGAGCTGATCACGGGCAGTGGCGACGGCGGCCTCGGCGGCGACGAGGGCTCCGCGCGCGGTCGACAGCTCCTCCTCGACCAGCGCGGTGGTAACGGCCACCTGCACGGCCGGGAAGGCCGAGCTCTCGGCGTCGAGTTCCTCGGCCCTCCCCAGCACCTGGATCCGTGAGGCACTCAGGTCCGCGAGCGGCTCGAGGTGAGAGATCTGTCTACGGACGTCGACCACCGACCGGTGCGCTTCCCGCAGTTCGGCGAACTGCTCGACAGCCCGGTCGGCCACGGCGAACGTGTCCGGCTCGTCGAGCATGAAGTCCCGGAAGAGCTGATCGAGGCTGGACAGGGATTTGGCGGACAGAGTCCGGTGGAGGAGCAACTGCGCGGCCTCCGACGCGATGCCCAGCCGGCGCCGGAACGCCGCGGCGAAGGCCGAATAGCTGTCGTGGAACCTGATGTCCGGGAACTCGCGCTTGAGCGCTCGCTTGTCGATCCCGTTGCGCAGGTGACCGAACATCTCCGTCAGATCGAGGGGGGAGTCGGAGGGGTGCTCGGCGACGCCGTGGAGGCGCTTGATCCCGGTCGCGGAGTTGTCGCCCGAACGGGCGTAGAGCAGGAGCAGCAGCGTCACACTGCTCCCCGTCCCGTTCGAGTAGGTGAGCGCGATGGCCGAGAACGTGGCCTTGGGGCGAAGGTAGACGGAGGCGAGGTCGCCCGTCTCGCCGTCGGCCCCTCGACGCCATGCGCCGCGGAGATACGAGACGAGCGTGCGCCCGGAGCCCCGGCCGGCCTCTTCCTGGGCCGCCGCATTGAACCGGAGGTGAGCGGGCGGGACGAGTACGGCGGAGACCGCGTCTATCAGGGTCGACTTGCCGGAGCCGGAACCGCCGGTGACCAGGAAGCCCTTCCTGGGGACCGCGACGTCGTGATACCCGTCGAGCGTGCCCCAGTTGCACACCTGGATTCGCGAGAGCCGCCTCTGCCCGGGGTGCTTTGGCATACCGGGCAACTTCAGGTCATCCGGCATCGTCGTCCGCCTCGTCGTCGTCGAACAGGGAGGCACCCTCGTCGGAGGCATCGCCGTGCGCGGCGATCAACCCCCGGTACTCGTCGCGGATACCCGCCACCACGTCGGCATCGAAGAGGTGCCGGAGGACCGGAGACACCTCGGCACGTCCCTCGGTCTCGGTCTCGGTGAGCAGTGAGTACGTCTTGAGCCGGTTCCACGAGGCGTCGAACTTGCGGGTGTAGCGGGCCCGGTCGGAGTCGATCACCCGGCGATAGACGTCGATCTGTTCGGCGACGTCGGTGCGGTCGACGATCACCCGCTCGCCGGGCTGGGCCACTGACAACTCCGACCGCAGGTGCAGGAGTAGGACGGTGTCCATATGGGAAAGGGTCTCGGTTCGGAGGACAGCGGGTACCTCGACGTGGCCGGAGGTGTCGACCTGGCGCGTGAACGCGATCCCGGCGTCGTGGTCCAGGACAAGATCGAGGAACACGTCCGCGAGCCTGGAGCGGAGAGCGGGCTCGTCGGACACGACCGCTGCCCAGATCTCCGGCTGGCGATGCGCCTGCACCAGTGGACCCGTGAGCAGGCGGGCGAGCGCGCGTCGGGAAGCGAAGGACAGCGTCCCGGTGTCACCGGGCCACAACGCGTCGCGGTCGTCGGCCGGGGCATCAGTCGAGGCGGCGGTGGGCGGGGCACCGTCTCCCGGGGGAGCCGTCACGTGTTCTCCTCGTTCGATCGGTCGGCGGTGAACACCAGCGTAGGGATCCGGGCGGTGTGCTCGGAACCGGCCGCGCCTGTCCACGTGACGGTCTCCGTCGCGTCCGGGGCGTCCGGTGGGGCCTGCACGTGGCCCCTGATGGCCAGGTTGAGCAGGCCCACCACACTGGCCACGCCCTGGGTGGCGGGGTGTTCGCGCAGGACGGTGCCGATGGACGACGGTCCGAGTCGGCTCACCACGTCGTCGACATGGGCGCGTAGTTCGACCTCGTCGATCTCCGAGGCGCGCACGAGCGCGGTGAGTGCGGAGAGGTCGGCGGTGCCCGTGTCGTGGTGGGAGACCTCCGCCGCCACGCGTTCCTCCCCGGGGTTCCTCAGGCGCAGGGCGCTCACCGATCGGACGGACATGCCGATCCGGCGGAGCGGGACGGACATCGACGTGGTCGGTCGGGCTGCGTTCGTCCTGCTGGCCTCGGCCGCGGCGGACCGGGCCGACCGGATCAGGGCGATCATCTGACGGTGTTCGACGTAGGCATCGGTCGCGACGAAGTGCCGCAGGCTCCGCGAGAGGGACGTGAGGACACCGTTGACCTCGGCGCCCGCCGATTCCATCTCCTCGAACAGTGCGCGCAGTTCGCGGCGCGCGGCCGGCGGGAGGTCCGCCACCTGCGGTCGGCTCAGGATGTCGTTGATCCACGCGTCGACCGAGGCGGAGCGCTCGGGGTCGAGGAGTACCGAGTAGAACGACGAGAAACTCCGACCCGCCTCCGAGTCACCGATGAGATCGACACCCCCGAAGACCGCGTCGAGCACGTCGCCGCGGGCACCGTCCTGGTCCAGGAGACGACGACGAAGATCCTGGTTGAGCGAGTCGAACTCAGCGCGGACCCGTGCGAAGTCGGCGGGGATGTCGTCCGCGCCGTGCAGGATCTCGGCCACCTTCTCCCGGACCTGCTCGGGATCCGCGAGTTCGACCTCGCCCGCCTCGACGCGCGCGATCGCGGCATCGATCCGCTCCCGCTCCCGGGTGAGGGACGCGAGTCGGCCCTGGATCGATGGATCGGTGTCCCGGGCGAGGTCCTCGAGCTGGCGGGTCAGAGTCTCGACCCGTGAGACGGTGAGTCCGCGACGCGGGGTCTGCAGACCGTCGAGGAAGTCCACGGCCACCAGGGCTGACTGTGTGGGCTCTACCGTCTCGCCGGTCGCGGCGGTTCCTGGACGCCTGAGCATCCAGCCGGCGTCCACCCACGCCCGCACGTAGGACTGTGCGGTCCCGGGAAGATCCGCACCGGAGTCGCGCACCGCCAGCAACGTCCTGTCGAGGAACTCGTAGAGCTCCGCTGACGGTACCCGGCGGGAGGAGCCCTCGAACATCTCCCTCAGAACCGCCACAATCAGCGGCCAAAGCGGGCTGCGCAGCAGCGCGAGGGTCGGAGACTCCGCGTTCAGCCGGGTGAGGGCAAAGAAGCGGGCCAGCGCGGACATGGCGTTCATGGTGGCATGTGGGTACGACGCCAGCGGCAGCGAGTGGTCGATTTCGATCGCGTTTGCCCAGGGCGAATTCTCCCGCTCGGCGTATTTGCGACCACTCGCCGAGGAGGGTGGGCTCGGCCCCGGAGTTCGCCCCGCCGGGGCGCTCAGTCGTCGACGCCGCGGGCCGCCAACGCGTCGCCGAGCTGGTCGGCCGTGGTGAGTGCCCCGAGGACGGTGGGTACGACCAGCGCCCTGATCGACATGCCCAGACCGCGCGCCTTGCGGGCCTCGGTCACCTGCCGGAGCTGCCGGGCGAGCAGGGGGATCGCCCGGATCGTCAGGACCAGTACGAGCGCCACCCGATCCGGCGAGACCCCGACGCGGCGCAGTGGCTGGGCGGCCCGGGTGACCGCGTCGAGCATGTCCGAGACCCTGGTGGTCAGCGCGACCAGGCCCGCCACCGCCACCGCCACCAGAAGCGCACCGCTCACGCGCAGAGCGGTGTCGAGGTCGGCGACGATCCACTGCAACACCAGGATCGCGAGCAACATCGGCAGCACCGGACGCACCTGGTCCCAGGCGGCGCGCGGCCGGATGCGCCCGATCGCATAGAGCGCCGCGGCGAACCCCAGCGCGGGCAGCACGTGCCAGGCGTCCCGCACCGACAGCGACACCGCGAGGATCAGCGCGCAGACCAGGAGGATCTTCAGGCCCGCCGGCAGGCGGTGGAGCAGCGAGTGCCCGGGTTGGTAGGTGGCGAACACCTAGACCCCCGGCCCCGAAGCGGTATCCGATCCCGATCCCGATCCCGATCCCGATCCGGTACCCGAGCCCGGACGCAGCGCGATCCGGCGGTACCCCGACAGCGCGGCCGCGGGGGCGTCGTCGATCACCACCCGGCCGCCGTCCACCACCAGTACGCGGTCGAAGTCGGCCACCAGGTCCAGGTCGTGGGTCACCACCACGAGCTGCTGGGGGAGTCCGGCGAAGGTCTCGGCCACCAGCGCGCGGTTGCGCAGGTCGAGCAGGGTGGTGGGTTCGTCGGCCACGATCACCGAGGGCTCGATCACCAGCACCGCCGCCAGGGCGAGTAGTTGCTTCTGACCGCCGGACAGGAGGTGGCAGGGGTGATCGGCGTGATCGGAGAGGTTGTAGGTGGCGAGTACCTGGTCGACCCGTCGTCGTCGATCCTCGCGGTTCAGGCCCGATCGGCGCAGGGAGAACTCGACGTCCTCCGCCACGGTGGGCATGACGATCTGGGTGTCGGGATCGGTGAAGCAGAAGCCGACCCGGCGGCGCACCTGCGCGCCCTTGCGGCGCGTGTCGAGGCCGTCGACGGTCACCGTGCCCGAGGTGGGGACGACCAGCCCGTTGATCATCCGCGCGAGCGTCGACTTGCCCCCGCCGTTGACGCCGACGATCCCGATTCGCCGCTCGGACAGCACGAGATCGATGTCGGCGAGGACGGTCCGGTCACCGTAGGCGTGGTTGACGCCGTCGAAGCGGATCTCGGTGCCTCGGTCGTCGGCCACGCGGGGGTCGGTCACGCGGGGGTCGGACGACGCCCACGCAGCGGGGCGATCAGACCGGGCCGCGCCTTGTGGACCTGCACGGCGACGACCGCCGTGATGACCGCCTTGACGAGGTCGCCGGGGAGGAAGACGCCGTTCGCCGCGATCGCGGCCGTCAACGTCAGCTCGGTGCGGATCAGCATGCCCACCACGCCGAAGGCGTAGATGACCACGATGCCGCCGAGGATGTTGATGAGCAGCCCGGGGATCAGCCGGTACCGCGGCATCAGCATCGCGGTGAGCAGGCCGATCACGACGACGGCCGGGAGCCAGCCGATGAGGAAACCCGCGGTGGGACTGGCCAGCGCGGTGAGGGTGGTGCGACCGCCGGCGAGGACGGGCAGCGCGAGACCGATCACGATCACCGCGAGGACCGACAGCAGTCCCTTGCGCCAGCCCAGAAGGGCGCCGGCGAGCATGACGCCGAGCGTCTGCAGCGTGATCGGCACCCCGGCGGAGCCGATGCTGATCTGACCGGGGAGACCGAGGACGACGATGAGGGCGGCGAACACCGCGATCTGGGCGAGATCTCGGGTTGCGCTCCGGGCCGGGGCCTGATCGATGGAGGTGCTCACGTGGACTTCCTTGTCACCTGGAAAGCTGATCGACGATGGACGGGGTTCATTGTTGCCCCTGTCACCCCGAACCGCCTCATCGGGGTGGGCGGCTCCGCGTGTCCGGTCGCGGGCCCGGCCGGACTGGCTTAGAGTGACCTGAATCACACCCAGCGGTTCGGGGGACCAGTGACGACTCGATCCCAACGCGTCTTCGGCGAGGTCATCGCCGCATTCCTCGTGGCAGTCCTGGCGTTCGTCCACCTGCCGGCCCACGTCAGCGCGCAACCCTATGCCGTCTACCTGGACGTCGCGGCCGACAACCCGCACGGTGAGTCGGCGGGAGGCTTCTCCACCTCCATGACCACCGATCGCGACGAGTTGGGGGCGGCGCTGGACGTGGTGCGGGCCGCGGGCGTGGCGCCGGAGCGATACGGGACCCTGGCCCGCCAGTACTGGCTGGTCGTCGGTGCCCAGAACGCGGGGATCGACCTCGACGAGTGGGAGCCGGCCCGGGGGCTGGAGGCGAACCTGGAGACGGTCGACAAGGTGTACGTGAACTACCTGCGGCTGTACAACTCCCACGACGGGTTCTGGTGGACCGGGATGGCCGGGCTGGCCGGGATGTCGTTCGCCGCCGGGTTCTGGGACCTCGACGAGGTGGGGGGCGTGCTCAGCGTGCCCGGGGTGCACGAGGTGGGGACCGGGGTCGGTGACGCCCTCGGTGGAGTGCCGTGGGAGCTGGCGGCCGGGATGCCGCGCGACGTGAGATTACTGGCCACCGCGGGTCCGACGCTCACGCGGCCGGACGTGGACTGGTACCTGCACCGGCTGCTGATCATGCAGCGCAACATCTTCATGGACATGGTCCCGATGCACGAGGCCTACCTGGCAGGGGGGTTGCCGGCGGTCAGGGAACTCGCGGCGGGCGGGGCGTATGACGAGTACGCGCTCGATGCCTGGCGGAGACTCGACGAGGGCTCACCGGACGGCAGGTCGGAGGCGCTGCTGCGGATGGCGTCGCGGGAGCAGAACCAGATCATCGCCGAACAGTGGGACGCGACGGCGGCCGGCCGAGGGGACGTCGGTCGGGTGCTCACCTACATCACCACGGTGGGCGGCTCCCCCGATATCCCCGGGGCCTCCACCCTGGGTGGGTTCCGCCCGCTGTCGGTGCGCGCGGACGTCAACGGCCGACCGACGGTGCTGCACACCCCGCTGCCCGCGTTCAACTGGGCCGACAGGGAACCGCGCTGGGAGTACATCGAGCAGGATCTCGTGCCGGCGTTCCGGTCGCTCGTGCGCGACCGGCCCGACGAGGCGCCCCGCTACCTGGACGTGGGCTTCCGGCCGCGGGCCGAACAGAACCGCATCCTCGTGCGGCTGCCGGTGTTCGTCGGGCAGATGGCGTCGGGGTGGGCGATCGGGCCGGGGTGACGCGCGACGCTTGGGTCGCGAACCCGTAGCCGCGCCGCCTCTCCGGTCAACCCGGCGGATCGATCAGAGCGTCTACCGCGGTGAGCACCTCGTCCAGCGGCCGCCCTCCCTCGATGAGTTCGGAGGCCTTGAACGTCACGGCCATGACCAGCTCGGTGGTCAACTGTGGATCGGAGCGGGAGGACTCGGCGAGCGATTCGCGCAGTGGGGTGGTCATCTCGGTGTGCATCCGGGTCAGCCGCTCGCGCGCCGGGCCGTCGGGGAGCTGCGCGGCCAGCGCGGTGAGGATCGCGTGGTCACCGGCGGCGACCAGATCCAGGGTGGTGTGCACGTAGGCCACGACCCCCCGGCGACCGCCGCCTGCGTCACGCACTGCTCCAGTGACGGTGTCGATCCACCGTGGCATGAGGTCCTCCGCCACGGCGACGACCAACTCCGCGCGCGAGGAGAAGTAGGTGTAGAAGTTCGACCGTGTCATGCCCGCCCGGGCGGTCAGCTCATTGATGTCGGGAGGGGTGCCGGGGGCCTCGGAGAGCATCGACCGGGCCGCGTCGAGCAGGACCCGACGCTTGGCGTCCCGGTGTTCGCCCACGGTGGGGGCGTCGATACGTGGAATGTCGGTCTCCCGTCACCTTCTCGGCGGAGGCCCGATCATACGTGTCCATCAGGTCACACGTGCGCGTGCAGCCGCCCGTCGACCATCTCCAGGACCCGGTCGCAGTGTTCGAGGATCTCGTGGTCGTGCGTGACCAGAACCGTCGCGACGCCGTTCTGATGGGCCTCCTCCGCGAGCAGGCGCACCACGTCGTGGCTGGTCCTGCGATCCAGCGCGGCGGTGGGTTCGTCCACCAGCAGCAGATCCGGCGAGGACATCAGGGCGCGGGCGATGCCCACCCGCTGACGCTCGCCGCCGGACATGGTGGCCGGGCGGCGGCGCGCGCGGTGGGTCAGACCGACGGCCTCGAGCAGGTGGTCGGGATCGCGACGCCGGGACCGGTCTCCGCCGAGTGTTCCCACGAGCCGGAGTTGGTCGCGCGCGGTGAGAGCGGGCACAAGGTTGCCGGACTGGAACACGAACCCGACGTGGTCGCGCCGGAACCGGGTGAGGTCCCGGCGACCGAGACCGGTGATGTCGCGGCCGCCCACCTCGACGGTGCCTGAGGTCGGGGACAGCAGTCCGCCGGCCACGGCCAGGAGGCTCGACTTGCCCGCTCCGGAGGGGCCGACCACGGCCAGGACCTCGCCACGGGCCACCTCGTCGTCGACACCGGCCAGCGCGTAGACGGTCTGGTCGCCGTCCCGGAAAGTCAATTCGACACCGCTCAGGCGAAGGCCCGGGGTGGAGGCGTCGCCGGTGTGTGTGGTGGTGGTCATCGGTTCTCTCCCAGTGCGCTGTGCGGGTTGACGGCGGTGATGCGGATGGTGGCGAGGGTGGCGCCGACCAGTCCCAGAGTCAGGAGGAGGGCGGCTCCGAGTGCGATGGGTCCGGTCGCGAGGGCGAACGGCATGCCGGTGCCCACCAGGAACGACCCCACTCCCACGCCGATGGCCACACCGACCGCGATGGACCCCGCCAGCAGGATGAAGGCCTGCCCGATCGCGTCGCCCAGGAGTCGCACGGTCGAGGCGCCCATGGCGCGCAGGACAGCGATCTCGCGGGATCGCTGGACGGTGAGGATGGCGAAGAACGCACCGACGACCAGCGCTGAGATGGCGTACAGGAACCAGGTGATCATCGACATCGTCATCATCTCGGCCTGGTATCCGGGCGAGGAGTCGAACGACTCCTCCAGGGTGCGCGACGAGGTGTCGGCCGCGGCATCGCCGGTGGCCAGGTCGGGCAACTCGCCGTCGACCCCGGCGAGGGCCACGACGCTGTACTCCTCACGGGCGCCGGCGCGCGACTCCTCGCCGAAGCGGGTGCCGGCGTGCACGTCCTGCCACGTGGCCAGGGTGGTGAAGGCCATGTCGACGTGGCCGAAGGTGTGCTGGGCGGCCGCGATGCCGACGACCTCGAGGGGGATCCCCAGTCGGTCGACCGTCACCGTGTCGCCCGGGCCGACGGAATCGGCGGCGGTGGCGCTGATGAGGATCTCCCCGTCGGACGCGGGCGCCCGGCCCTCGGCCACCTCGGGAACGAGCGGGCCCTCGGGGTCCGCGCCGATGAGGGTGAGGTCCACCGGGGTCCCGGAGGAGGTCCTGGCGTTGATGATCGACAGACCCATCGGTGTGGCCACCGACACGTCGGGTCGTGCGGCCCAGGCCTCGACCTGGTCGGGCCCGACCACGGATCGGGTGAACGCCGAGTCGGTGCGGGTCTCGGGAGCGAACGCGACGGCCTGGACGGGCATGCGCTGCAGGCCGGAGACGCCGTCGTTGACCAGTCCCGAGGACAGCCCGGCGAGGAGAACCACGAGGACGCTGATCAGGGCCACGACGGAGCCCATCAGGGTGAATCGGGATCGCGCGAAGGTCAGTTCGCGTAGGGCGAGAAACATGGAGGCCTTCCGGCATCGACATCGGGAACGGGGAAGATGCTAACACCATGTCAGTATCATGCTGACACAGTGTCGCGAAGGTCTCACCGCGGTGCGGTGTCGGCAGGACCCGGCGATTCGACCCGATCCGCAGGCGCGGGCGGGTACTCCTGGAACATGCCCCGCGTCATTCCCGACACCCCCGTCTACGGCCACCCCTCCGAGGAGAAGGTCGTGGAGCTACTCACGGATCAACTCTCCGACGACAGCCTGATCGTGGTAGGCCAGCGCGTCTCCACCGCGGAGAAGGAGCACGAGGTCGACATCCTCGTGGCGATGCCCGGTGCAGGGATCGTGGCGATCGAGGTCAAGGCCGGACAGATCGCGATCGAGGACGGTCGGTGGGTGCAGGGGAGCGGCGGCAAGCAGCACACGATCGATCCCGTCACCCAGTGTCGTGAGGCCCTCTACGCCCTGCGCGGGCACGTCGATACGGACCCACGATGGCCCCGTCAGTACCAGCGCTGGACCCACATGCTGGTCTTCCCTCACGCGTCGATCCCGGGGGATTTCGCACTTCCCGACATTCAGCGCGATCGAATCGTCGACCGTGATCAGCTCGATCAGCTCGCCACCCTCGCCTACCGTCTCGCGCAGAACTCCGGGCCGAGCGATCGACCCTTCCTCGCCGTCGACACCGTCAACCGACTGGCAGAGATCCTCGGTGGCCGGGGCTTACCGCAGCGCGACGTGGTGGCACGCGCCGCGGAGAACGCCGACATCGCCGACGCGCTCACCCGCGAGCAATCGGTGCTTCTCCGGGCAGTCGACGCACTGCCGCGCGTGGAGATCCGTGGTGGCGCGGGCAGCGGCAAGACCTACCTCGCACTGGAGCAGGCGCGGCGTCTGTCGAGGGCCGGTCAGCGCGTCGCGTTGATCTGCTACTCACACGGCCTCGCGGGATACCTCCGGCGCGTGACGAGCGGATGGAGTAGACGCGAGCAGCCGGCGTACGTGGGGGAGTTCCACGCACTGGGTGTCGAGTGGGGCGCGCCTGCCGGACCGGACGAGCGGGTCCGGTCCGAGGAGACGGTCCGGTGGTGGGAGGAGGAGCTCCCCCGCCTCATGGCGGAGCTCGCCGACGAACTGCCCGACGGCAAGAGGTTCGACGCCGTGATCGTGGACGAGGCCCAGGACTTCGCAGACAGCTGGTGGCGCCCGGTGATCGGTGCGCTGCGCGACCGTGAGCGCGGCCGTCTGATGATCGTCGGCGACGCCGGGCAGAGCGTGTTCCGGCGGACCGGTCGGCCGCCCGTCGACCTGGTGCCGCTGGTGCTCGATCACAACCTGCGCAACACGCGCCAGATCGCCAGTGCCTTCCTACCCCTGGTGGGCCAGCGCATGCAGTTGCGCGGTGGCTCGGGGCCCGCGGTCCGTTACGTCGAGGTGCCCGAGGGCGAGGACGCCGTGGCGATCGGTGACGACGAGGCAATGCGCCTGCTCGACGCGGGCTGGGAGCCGCGGGACGTCGCGCTGCTGACCACCGGATCGCGGCACCCGATGCAGGTCGAGCTGCAGCAGGGCGGCAACGACGCCTACTGGGAGACCTTCTGGAGCGGCGAGGACATCTTCTACGGCCACGTGCTGGGCTTCAAGGGCCTGGAGCGCCGCGCCGTGGTGCTGGTGTGCAACCACCACGACGGCATGGACCGGGTCCGCGAGAGGGTGTACGTGGGGCTGTCGCGGGCGACGGATGTACTGGTGGTGGTGGGTGATCCCGGTGCAACGTGAGGCGGCAGGTCGGCGTGTGGACGCGTGGCGGGGCGCGCGAGTCGAATGAGAACCACCGCCCCGACCTCACGCGAGGCCGGGGCGGTGGTCAGGCGGCCCAGGTGCGGTGGTCAGCTTCCGAGGTCGGCGGAACCTTCGACGATCTCGGCCTGCTCGGCTTTCTGGGCACCGTGGGAGACGGTGATCTTGCGCGGCTGAGCCTCCTCGGCCACGGGGATCACCAGGCGCAGAACGCCGTCGCTGTAGTCGGCCTCGATCCTGTCGGTGGCCAGGCCCTTGCCCAGGGCGAGCTGCCGGGCGAAGGTGCCCGACTGGCGCTCATGCATGAGCCACTGGGCATCGCCCTCGGCGGGGGCGCGGCGTTCGGCACGGACGGTGAGGGTGCGGTCCTCCACGTCGATGTCGATGCTGGAGGGATCGACGCCCGGCAGGTCGATGAGCCCGACGAAGCGATCGCCCTCCTTGTACAGGTCCATCGGCAGCGAGGTGGAGGCGGTCGCGCTGCGCAGCCCCTCGCCCAGGAGGCGATCGAGCTCACGGAACGGATCGAAACGGGTGCTGGTGGCCATGATGGTCTCCTTCAGGACTGGTCGGGGTGCGCCCGGCGTCTCCGGGGTCGCACACGGTTCAACTCACCGCTGTAGTTGAGTATTCCCGACTCAGGTCAGAAAATCTGACTTGAGTCGGGTGGACTCAGTCGCCTACTGCGGCGGGCAGTGATGGCAGAACCCCCGCGTGGGATCCGGACTAGACGGCGGTGCGTAGGCCGGACCCTGCAGTGGCGGCGAGCGCCCCTCGCAGACCTCGTCGCACAGGACCCGGAGAATTCCGTCCACCTCGTCGTAATCGAGGGCCATCACGCCGGATAACGGTGGGAGAACGGTCCGGGCAGGCAGAGCGCCCCGGTCCACGGATTGACCGGTTACTGCCTGGCCAGGTTCACCAGGAAGTCGATGGTCCCGGTCGGATCGACGGTGACGAAGCCCAGGCTCGGCGGCTCCACGCCGACCTCGGTCCACGTCACCGGCACGGCGCCGGAGGCGATCAGCTCCTCACCCGACCGGAGGACCGTCACCTCCACGGACTTTCGGACGGTCGTCCCCTTGATGGTCAGGTCCACCTCCATCGGGATCGTGGCCGTGGTCCCGTCCGAGGGTGTCGACGCCAGTCCGACGGGTGCCGCCAGAGCGAGCGTCGCCGAGGGGTGGGCCTGGGCGTCGAGGATCTCGGGGGAGCGGGCACGGTTGTCACGTTGCCCGATGTCGGTGGCGATCCCCTCGATGCGCACCTCGAACTCGGCGGAATCGAGGGTGCTCCCGGAGATGGTCGCCCCACCGGTGACCTGGCTCGTGCTCCCGACCACGGTCACGGGCTCCCCGCGCAGGATCTCGTCCACCGTGTAGCCGGCGGTGGTCTCGTTGGGTTCGGAGCCCGGAACCACCACCCAGGAGCCGTCCAGGTCCCCGGTCGCAGCCTCGGCGCCGTCGGTGGAGACCGTCGCAGCCGGAGCGTCGTCGCCACCGCGCACAGCCTTGTAGAGGTAGGGCGCCGAGATGACGACGACGATGACGACGACCAGAGCGCCGATGATCCAGGGGAGTCTCCGCATGTGTCGAGCTTAGGAGTCGATGCCCCGTTCCGGAGCGACGATGGGTGGAGGATCGTCAGGCGAGACGATGACTCGACCCGACTCGTTCTCGGCTCGATCACGTGGCGTTCAGGACCCTGATTCGCGACTCTTGTCATGCGGCGTCACCTACCCTCATTCTCAGCGGCAGAGTGGTCGCGAGCGTGTTCGGGTAGCCGGGAGGCGCGACATGGGCCAGAACCCTCCTCAATGGAGTGACTTCCCCACGTCGGAGTTCGGGCGGATCCCTCAGGCGGGTCCGGTGGCGTCCACTCAGAAACAGTCGATGTCCCCGGCCTTGGCCGTGATGATCACACTGATGGCCGTGCTGATCGTGGGTCTCATCGCAGTCGTGGCGTTCCTGATGATCCCGCGATTCACCAGTCCGACCGCTGCACCCGTGACGTCGACGGTGTCCGCCACGGCGACGGCCCCGAGTGCTGCGGAACCAGACCGGCCTCAGGTCCAACCGGCGCAACCGAATGCTCCGTCCGGGTCGTTCGTGTGCTCGAACGTCGGCGGGGGCCCGCTCTCGCATTCCGCGGTGGGGTCATCAGTCACCTCGTGCGAGTTCGCGGTGTCAGTCCGTTCCACGTACCTCGCATCCGGAGGCGACGGGGGCCCGATGACCATCGACGCCTACAGCCCGGTGACGGGTACGACGTACACGATGTCCTGTTCGGGCGGACCGGTTGTGACCTGCACCGGCGGCAACAACGCTGTCGTGTACATCTACTGATGGGTCTACTGAGCAGGCGTGGGGCGCTGGCCTCGGGTTCCTGCGGGCTCGTCCTCGTCGTCTCCGGTTGTGGTGGGCTGGTCCCGACGAGCGAGCCCTTACAGACCGTCTACGTCACTTCCACGGTCACCACCGTCTCTCCGGGACCGGTAGGACCGGGCGGAGCAGAGGGTCCGGATACCGCCCAGCTCACGGTCCCGCCCGTCGCCGACCCCAGGCCCGGCGGTATGGATCTCTCCGGGGTGATCGATGGTGTTCCGAGTCCGGTTGGTATCGCCGTAGCCGGAGTCGGTGGTCGCTCCGAGGTCCAGACGGCGGGAGTCGTGCAGTCGGGTGCCGCCTGGTCGACTATCAAGGTCCCGCTGGCCGTCGCCGTCGCGCGCGTCTCTCCGGCCTCCCTCGAGTCGGCGTCTACCGCGATCACGGCATCCGACAACGCGGCGGCCGAGCGATTGTGGGACGCCCTCGGCGGGGGAGCCTCGTCGGCGGCCGGGATCGGCGCAGTGCTCGCGGACGGGGGTGACAGCACCACCCGGGTGCCGACAGTCCGCACCCGCGCGGAGTACTCGATCTTCGGTCAGACCCGGTGGCCACTCGTCGATCAAGCGCGGTTCGGCAGTCTCCTGCCATGCATCGGGTCATCGGCCCGAGTTCTCGATCTGATGGGCCGGGTATCACCGGATCAGAGCTGGGGACTCGGCCGCATTCCGGGTGCCCGGTTCAAAGGAGGTTGGGGGCCGGGGGAGAGTGGCGGTTATCTCGTGCGACAGTTCGGGATCGTGCCGGCCGCGGGAGGGGAGGTGGCCGTCGCCATCGCGGTCGAATCAGCGTCATTCGACCAGGGCGTCGGGACGCTCTCGGCAGTAGCAGATGCGCTTGCTCTCCGACTCCCGTCGCTCCAGGGCGAGCAGTGCTGATCGACTACACCACCCCGAGCTCACGCGCCCTGGCCACCGCGGCCGTCCGTGACGTCGCGCCGAGTTTGTCGAAGACGTGCACGAGGTGCGTCTTGACCGTCGCTTCCGACACGTTGAGGGACGAGGCCACCTGCCGGTTGGTCTCGCCCGTGGCCACCGCGCGCAACACCTCCACCTCGCGGTCGGTCAGGACCGGACGCGGGTCGCGCAGCCGGCTCATCAGCGTGGCGGCGACGGTGGGGGAGAGCGCGCTCTCCCCGCCCGCGGCGGCGCGGACGGCCG
>NZ_JAALEA010000190.1 GCF_014145145.1 Dietzia cercidiphylli | reverse complement strand
GGCGGCGGCGCGGCGGGACGTGCGGTGTCATCGATGGCGTCTGGGATGGGGATGAGGATGACGTGGAGGGAGCGGAGAGAGCCGCTCCGGACCGCTCAGCCGCCCAACAGGGCCCGGTAGTGCTCGGCGAGGCCGGGGTAGTAGTCGGGTTCGAAGCTCAGCGCCTCCGGATCCCGTCCCGCCTCGGCCTCGACCAACCGGTCCAGGTAGTACTCCCACCCGGGACCGATCGAGGAGGCGGACTCGGCGTCCGCGATGTCCTGTTCCAGGGAGATGACGGCCTCGTCGTCGTCGCCCTCGATCCTCACGGTGAGGAGCCACCCGCCCGGACCGGTCCGCACGACCAGGAGGCCCGGCGCCTCGCAGGTCACCACCTCGACACCGTCGACGGGATCGCCGTCCTCGGCGGTCATGGTCAGTTGGACGGTGCCGGACGCCGGGTCGCCCGACCACGGGCCGATCCACCTGGCGGTGCGGGCCGGATCGGTGACGGCGGCCCACGCCTGCTCGCGGGACATGGGCAGGCGGCGGGGGAACACGACGGCCCCCGAGTCGTCGAGGTATCCGGAGGCCGTGGGCGTGGTGGACATGGCGTCTCCTCGCGATCAGAGGGGCGCCGAGAGTGGTGTCAGCGCAGCGCAGGCATCAGCGTATCGCGCATCGGCGCGATGAAACGGCCGAAGTTGTCCCAGTTGTGCAGGCCTGTGGGCAGGTAGTCGACCCGGGCGGGGATGCCCAATTCGTCGAGGCGCCGGTCCATGGTGACGGTGCACGCGTGGGTGGCGATCTCCAGACCGGTGCCCTGGGAGAACCGGAGCAGGTCACGGCCGTTGCGGTCCCATTCGGTGGCGTCGGGCATACCGGTCGCGGTGGCGAGGTACAGGGTCTTGCCGCGGAGCTTCTCGGCGTGGAGCAGCCCGTCGTTCTCCGCGTAGGCCGGGTCGGTCCGCGGACCCCACAGGTTCGCGATGTTCCCGCCGCGGGTCTCGGTGACGATCTTGGCCAGGACGAATCCGAGATCGTCGCGCGCGGTGTAGCAGCCGGCGATCGCGCCGACGGCGGTGAACAGGTCTGGGCGACGCTCGGCCAGGGTGACCGCGCTGGCGGCCCCCATCGACAACCCGGCGACACCCCGCTTGCCAGTGAAGGGCAGTTCGCCCGACTCGAGCAGCGGGGGCAGCTCCTCGGTGAGGAAGGTCTGCCAGGCGTTGCGGCTCAGGACCGGGTCGTCGTTCTGCCAGTCCGCGTGCAGGGAGCCGTCGGCGCGCGCCGGCATGACCAGGGTGACGTGCTCGCCGGCGAAGGCGTCCTGGACGCCCCCCGGCAGGAGCCACCCGCTGGGCGACGGCGAGTCGACGCCGTCGAGGAGGTAGAGCATCGGGGCAGGGGCGTCGGACGCCGACCGCCAGATCTCCACCGGCAGCACCCGGTTCATGGACTCGGACGCGATCCACCACCGCTCGAAGCGGGTGTCGCCGCCGGCCACGCGTGGGTCGCCGATCTCCTTGTGGCGGACCTCGGAGACGGTGACCGGCTCCGCCTCCATCCCGATGGGCGGGGTGGCCAGTGTGTTCTGTGAACCGGTGCCGAGTGGCGGGAGCGTCCCCAGGCCCGCCAACGACTGCGTCCCGGTGGACCCGGTCGAGCCGATGGTCGCCGAGCCGGCGCCGGCGCTGGACGGGTCGACGCTGCCCCCGAGCTCATTGATCGAACCGATATTGCCCGACGAGCCCGACGAGCCCGACGAGCTCGGCAGCGACTGCGCGGAGACCGGCACCGCCACGCCGCCGATCAACCCGAGGGCCAGGACGGGCGCCAGTGTCGGGGCGAGCAGCCGGGCGAGCCCCGGGGCGGACCGGCGGGTCGA
>NZ_JAALEA010000018.1 GCF_014145145.1 Dietzia cercidiphylli | reverse complement strand
CCGGCGAGGCCGACGCTCTCGCCGCGGCGGAGGCAGCCACGGCGCAGCGAGCCGACGCCGATACGGCCAGGGGTGAGGCGGTCCGGGACGCCGAGCAGCTGCGCGCCGAGCTGGCCCAGGTTCGCCAGCAGCTCGATGAGACGCAGCGTGAGTCAGAGCAGGCGCGAGCCCTGGCGGAGGAGGCCGACCGTGCCCGGGTGCGGGCCGAGGCCACCTCGGACACCTTGCGTGAACTGTTGGACGCGTTTCGTTCCTCCGGGCAGGCCGCCGATGACAAGTAGCGATCCGCACCGTGGTGGCCTTGTCGTGTCGGGCCGGGCGAGCACACTGACAAAGCAGGACAGGCACTGACCAAGTGGCTCGGACCTCCGCCGGTTGAGTTCGGGATGTAACGGGACGAACGCCAACACGGGAGGGGTGTCATGTGGGACGTGCAGACCGCGGTACAGGCCGTGGCGGTGGTCGCTGTGGCCTCGCTTCTGGTGCCGCCGTTGGCACGCGGCATCGGGGGAATCTGCGCGGTGATCGGGTTCTGTGGTGCGGCGCAGTCGAGCTCCTGGGCGCCGACGGTGATGGCGTTGGGGCTGGTGGCATGGTTCGTCGGGCACTGGTCGTTCGCGGTGCGTATCGATGTGCATTACCGGTCGCGTCTGGCACGTGTGGTGATCGATAGGACGCTGCTGCGGTGGACGATTCCGCGTTACTGGCAGTTGCGCCGCCAAAGACGCATGGCGGCCGCCCGCTGACACTTCCCACCCGCCCGATACAGCTATGGCCCCACCTCTTTGGTGGGGCCATAGCTGTAGGTGTTTGGAGACGATTCTAGAACAGTGGGGGCTCGTCTAGCGGCGCGGTGTTGCCGCAAGCTTGGGCGTAGGCCTTGGGGTTCCAGCCGCCGGCGACCGCGTCGCGGACGGCGAGGGAGCGGGCGTGCCGGTCGTGGCGTTCGGTGGTGTTGCGGATGATGCCGGTGCGTCCGCAGGCGACCGCGTACAGCAGGTTCGCCGATTGGGTTGAGGCGATGAGATGGTCCGGGTCTACGCGCACGCACAAGGGTTCGTTGCAGCGGTGCTCACCGATCGCCTCGGCGGTCAGTTGGCCGGCGACTAGGAGCGCGAAGCGGTGCGCGTACTCGGTTCTGCTGACGCCGCCTTGTCGCCAGGTGATCCGTCCGTACCCGTCGGAGATGGCGCCGGTCCAGATGTGACACCCACTGCCCGGGGCGCGCACGACACGTGAGCCAAACGCGGCAATCGCCGCCTCGGTCGGAGGCAGTGATGAGTCGTACGGCCTGGACCGCCTCGCGGCAGGCCGGGGCCGGGGGCAGGCGTCCATTCCCGGCAGCGGGATGTCCTCGAACCACCGGCCCGAGGAAGGCTCAGGGCTGCTGCTCACCGTTGGTGTCCGCCGAGGTCTGATCCGCCGCTGGCGTGTCACCGCTGTCGGCATCGTTGACCGTGTCGTCGGTGTCGGTGGTGTTGTCCTTGGCGGCGCGGATCGCCGCCCCGACCTCGCGGGCAGACAGTCCGGTCATCTCCGCCAGATCGGCCTGCACCACACCCAGGTCCCGAAGCTCAACCAGCGCATCGCCGAGGGCGACCTGCGCGTCATCGCGGGCGTCGATCGCCGAGAACACCGCGACCAACTTGGCCTCGCGCTTGCGAGCCCGCTCCAGCTCGTCGGCCATCGCCTGACGAGCCCTCGCGCGTGCGGTCTGTGAACGTGAATCAGTCTTGGTAGCCGCCATGTAATCGACCCTATTGCCCCACCCATCGTGCCGCAATGCCCAACCACCATGCCGCCGTCATCGTCGCGCCGTCCTGGTCCCCGATCGCCGCACCGCATCTAGCACCGGCCGTGCTAGATCATCCTCGCTGTCGCTCGCCACATACTTCCACACACAGTAGGCACTATTAGTGAGATCGGGAAGGCACTGGTCACGGCGTCGCGCGACGCGACGCGTAGACGCCGCCTTTCAACACGCCTACGCTGTAGCGCATGATGACCCTCCGAGCGGTACATGCAGGTACTGGATACCAGTACCTGCTGCGCTCGGTGGCCACCAACGACGCCGACCCCGAGGGCAAGTCCTTGTCGGACTACTACGCGGCGAAAGGCACCCCGCCTGGGCGCTGGATCGGCTCCGGCCTCACCGGTCTGAACTCTGAGGCAACCACGTCCGGGGCCACCGTCACGGAATCGCAGATGGCTGCGCTCTACGGCGAAGGTTTGCACCCGGACACCGACGAGAAGATGCTCGCCGGAACATCACTGTCTGACTGCAAACTCGGACGATCCTTCCCGGTCTTCACCGGAACCTCCGAGGTTCTGGCCGCACTATCTGCTGCCGAGAAGCAGTTCCTGTCAACCGAGAAAAGGCGACCCACTGTGCAGGAGCGGGCGCAGCTGGCCGAGCAGATAGGTCGCCCGTTCTACACCGAGAAGTTCGGCTACGAACACGCCTCCGGCAAAGACATCGTTGCCTGGATCAACCGTGAACGCGACCAGGTAAAGCAAGCAGTCGCCGGGTTCGACTTCACCTTCTCTCCGGTGAAAAGTGTCAGCGTTCTGTGGGCACTGGCAGACGAACAGACGTCCGCGAGAGTGGCGGCACTGCACCACGAAGCCGTGGCCGAGGCACTGTCCTGGGCAGAGGACAACGCCATCTACACCCGCGTCGGTGTCAAAGGAATCCAGCAGGTCAAAACCCGGGGACTCATCGCCTCGGAGTTCACCCATTTTGATACCCGAGGAGGCGACCCGGACCTGCACTCCCACGTCCTAGTCGCCAACAAAGTGCAAGGCCCCGACGGACGATGGTTGAGCCTGGATTCACGGGCAATCCACCAGATGCACCAAGCGATCTCGGCCCGCTACGATGCGATCCTGCACGACAAGCTCACCCGCCAGATGGGTGTCGAGTTCGAGGCCCACTACCCACACCGGGATAAGGCTCCGATCTGGGAAATCGCCGGGATTGACCGCCGACTCATCGACGCATTCTCATCCCGCCGCACCCTCGCCAGACCTGTTTACGACCGCCTAGTTGCCGAGTTTGTCGACACCCACGGGCGCCAACCTTCGCAACGTGCTGCCTACGCTCTGTGGCAGAAGGCGATCCTGGACACTCGTGACGCCAAGAAGCCCGCGCAGTCCCTTGACGAACTCCGCAACGCGTGGCGACAGTCCGCTCAAGAGCGCGTGGGAGCCGAAGCAGTCGAGGCCATCACCGAGCGCGTGACCGCCTCCGATACCGAAACAGAGCGACCGGTATTTGACGTCCAGGAGCACAGCCAGCTGGTGGCTCGGCAGGCCATCTCACGGGTGACCCAGATGCGTGCACAGTTCCGCGCCTCACACGTGGACACCGCCGTATCCACCGCACTCAAGGGCTACCGCTTTACCACCGACGAGGAGCTGAATCGAGCCCACGCCGCTGTGCTGGAGTACGCCATGGAAAGCATTGCGGTGCCCCTGACACCACCGGAACCACTGACTCTGCCGGCGCAGTTGATGACTGAGCAAGACAGGGGAATTGACCGGCACGCCAACAGCGAAAAGTTCACCACCGACGCCGTCCTCGACGCCGAAACCGCTGTCCTTGACGCTGCCCAAACCCCGGTCGCAGTGTTCGCCACCGACGCCGCACTTGATGCTGCCGAGCAGGCCCACCTCGCGGCCACCGGGTGGAGCCTGAACCCCGGCCAGCACGCTCTGGCACAGCACCTGCTCACCGTCGGAACACTCGTGGCCGCAGGGGTCGGGCCGGCCGGCACCGGCAAGACCGCCTCGATGAAGATCGTGGCCGATACCTGGCAAGAAACAGGACGGAAGGCGATCGGGCTGGCTCCCTCTGCCGCCGCCGCCAGCGTGCTGTCAGAAGACATCCACGCCCCCGCCCACACCATCGACTCACTGACCTTCACCTGGCGAGGACTCCACCCCAACCAGCCCGGACAAACCCTGTCGGCACTGCCGGTACAGATCAACCCCGGCGACATGCTCCTGGTCGATGAAGCCGGAATGGCCAGCACCGAGAACCTCGCCGCACTGACCGAGATCGCCGCCGAATCCGGGGCAGTCGTGCGACTGATCGGCGACCCGTACCAGCTGTCCGCGGTCAACTCCGGCGGCATCTTCGCGGAAGTGTGCCGCACCCCCGGCACCGTAGAGCTCGACCAGGTCATGCGCATGGGAGCAGACACCCAGCAAGCAGAAGCAACACTGGGGCTTCGTGTCGGCGACACCGATGCCCTCGAGCTATACCAAGGCCGCGACTGGATCAGTGGTGGACACCGAGAGTCCATGCTCACCGACGCCGTGCAGGCCTACCTCGCCGACCGCGACGCCGGCCGCAAGTCACTGATCATCGCCTCCCGCAACGACGACGTCGACACCCTCAACGAAGTCATCCGCGCACAACGCATCGCAGAAGGCCTCGTCGACGACACCCGCACCACCACCGTCTCCCGCTCAGACACCGTCGGCGTCGGAGACACCGTCATCGCCCGCAAGAACTCGAAGCTCTACACCACAGACAGCAAATACCTCGGGCGGGTCATCAACGGCCAACTCTTCACCGTCACCGACCTCGCCGACGACGGCACACTCGCCGTACGCGACATCAACACCGGCCAGGACATGCTCATCCCCGCCGACTACGCCGGCACCAACATGCACCTGGGCTACGCGGCCACCATCCACCGCGCCCAAGGCTCCACCGTGGATACCACCCACGCCGTCATCGACACTTCCGTCGATCGGGCCGGCCTGTACGTCGCCATGACCCGAGGCAAGAAAGAAAACCGCGTCTACACGGTCTGCGAACCCGACCTCGACCTCTCCGCCGAAGACGGACACATGCACTCCGCCGGCGACCGCCCCGCACCAACCGCCCAAGAAGTGCTGTCCACGGTCCTGGCCCGCGACACCCGCCACACCTCGGCCATCGAAACCCTGCGGCAGGAATACACCGACGCCACCGACCCCGCACGCCTCGAACAGCTCTACCGGCACGGCGCAGAACTCGCCGCCAGAACCTTCACCGCAGACACCCTGCCCGAGTACATCGACGCTCTCCCGCGGGCTTACGCCCACCAGATTGATGCTGATCCCGAGCTGCGCACCGAGATTGCGCACGCCTGGACCGAAGCGGCACTGGCAGGCCTGGACCCCCGAGAAATGTGGGCCCAGGCCACCGACACCCTCGACACCGCGAAATCCGCTGGCGCAGTCATCGCCCACCGAATCCGACACGTGACCCGCGAGGTCGGTGAGAAGCTCGAACTGCCCATTCCCCCACCAGAAACCACCACCGGTGACCCGGAACTGGCCACGTGGCTGACCGACACTCGCCACACGCTCACCACCGCGCCGGCCGAGTCTCCTGCCGCCACCGTGAGCGACTTCACCACGTCCTACCTCGCCCACCGAGCCGCCGAACGAGAGCACGGCCCGGACACCCACACGGCAAGCCCATCGGCGTGGGGGCCTGTCACCGACTCCTCCCCCGACCTGTGGTGACAGCCCTGTTGTGAGCCGGCGGCCATCTGAGATGTCAGGCAGCAGTGGCGGCCCATTGGTGGGGTCGGCCAGTACGTCAGGGGCGGGAATGGGCTGCGCTGGCCGCGGCAATCAGCCTCTCGGTACGGTGCGAGCATCTCGCCAAGGGTTAGGCGTGGCCAGATTCTTTGAATAGATGGGTGCGCGAGGTGGCGTCCCAGGTCAACATTCCCAGCTCGTGCAGCACCTTCAGGGACGCCAGCACGTCGCTAGCACTGGCTTGGTCATCGCCAACGAGATCGAGCGGCGTGATCGAGTGCGCGGCTCCGTCAACATCACGCAGATGCAGCGGGTGCGACAGCAGCATCTCCAGCAGCACCTCCTCAGTCAGGGACGGCACCACCTTTTGGATCGTTGCCACGACCTCGGACATCTGCCAGGCCGGGTACGGCAACGGCAAGTACAGCGCTTGAGACGGCGCTACCGTCGACGTTGTCGACGCTCGGGGGTCCACCCGGTTTCGGGACCGAGTGTTCTTGGTCTTTCTGCCTTTCGATTTAGGCATGTGCTCCCTTGGTGGTGGTTATCGTAATCAACAACCACTAGATGCTACTCATAGTCTGTAGACCGATAGTGTTCATCGGGTGAATGTGAAGGCATGCTTTGCGATGCCGACCTGCTCACCCAGTTCGGCACCCGTGTCCGCACCGCACGCGCAGGTACCGGACTGTCACAAGAGGCGTTGGCGGAAGCGTGCGGTCTACACCGCACCTACGTTGGCTCGGTCGAACGCGGTGAACGCAACGTCGGACTGCTGAACCTGCTCAGCCTTGCCGCCGCGCTGCGCGTCGATCCCGCCCACCTAGTAGAAGGCCTGCACCGCCCGCCTGCTCCCTGACCACACGTGCGTTGGCGCGCGTTCAGGCGACTTTGCTGGCAGTGGTGATCAGTTCCCACCGGACCGACACCGCCACCTCCGATCCGGCCGAAGCTCCAGCCGGCACCGACTACGCCCCTAGCGTCTTCGCTGTGTTGTTCCTTGGCCACCGAGCCGCAGAACACCAACACGACACCCACACCGCGGAACAGGAACCCATCGTCTTCTCCCCTGCCCTGTGGTGAGCGTCCCTCTAAGCCACGACCTCTGGCCAGGATCAGGCTGCGGCGCTCGACCACTGGTGAGGGGCGGCCAGCACATCTGGGGCGGGCAGGGCAGCACGGGCCGCGGCAACCAGCTCCCACCAGCTTGCCGGGTCAGCCTCCCGATGCCGGTCTTGAGCAGCCATTGCGGCCCCCCACGTGGTTGCTTCCACCGGCGGGCCGGTGGCTGTTGCTCCGTAGGCCAGCGCAATGTCGACCGGGTGGACCTGCTCGGCCTCACCGGGAGTTGGGAAGTGGCCCCACTCCCCTAGCGCGTCGGATTGATCTTGCTGGTAGCGGGTGGTGAACCACCACACAAATACCGCCGACTGCAACCGGTACAACCGCATCCGATCTGCATGCGCTCCCGTCACCCCAGCTAGCGCCGCTGCCCGGGCTAACCGGGAGCGGCCCTGGTAGACGCGCCCGTTCGAGGTGCACAAGCCGTACGCCTGGAGTGCGCCAAGCTTGCTGCGCACCGTTGCCGCGCAGATCCCAAGACGAGCGGCGATCTGCCGCACCGGCAGGCGCTGCGTGCGCAGCAGATCCCACACCCGCAAGCCGAGCACCCCTAGCGAACGGGCATGCCAGATGTCCGCGCGGGCGGATTCCAGCTCTGCTCGCAGCCGCTGCTCAAGGGCTGGGGAAAATACTGCGCCACTTCTTGTCTCCCCGCCCCCGTGCGCTACCAGCCTCCAGGTCGCGGCCCACGGGCCCACCGCCCGCTGGGTGCGCCGGATCCAGCCGCGGTCGGTCAGGTCTTTAAGCCGGTCTGCGACGGTGTCTCGGGCCAGGCCCGCTGCCAAGGCCCAATCTCTTTCGGAGAAATGGACTTCTTCAGTGGCGGCATCGAGGGTGCGGGCGGCTAGGGCGAGCAGGACCAGGCGTGCCTGGGACCCGGTTTTTCCCTGCCACTGCTGCGGTTTGCTGTCCATTCGGGTTAACAGGTCTGCGACGGTCTGTTCCACGGTGTGCCGGGCTGGGCTGGTGGTGCAGGTGGCGGGGCCGGTGTAGCTGGCCGCGGTGACGGCTTTGGTCCACTGACGTGCGAGCTCCTGCTCGGCGTCCAGGCGCGGGGTCCGGCCGACTGCTGTGCGGTGGGTGCGCAGGAACTCCAGACCCGGCCACTGCGCCGTGAATGCTGCCTCGGCGAGGTCTCGGTGTTGCATACGGGCATGTGCGCAGGCCAGCAGGATGGACCACCCAATCGCTGAGGCATCTGTGCCGGCAGCGATCGGGGTGTCGGCGAGAGCGCGAATCCTGGCGGCGAGCGGTCGGCGTGGGCCGGCCAGGTACGGACGCCCCTGGATATCAACATGCACCGGCCGGGTCGTCACCTGCGGATGCGGCCCTGAAATGGGACTCGGACGCGTGTCGAGGTGTTCGGTAACCCGATGTAAGGCTCGAAGAGATGCGGGGCGAATGTCGGTGCTACTGAGAGGGACCGAGGCTCCGCCGGAGCGGTGGGGCGAGCCAGGAGCGCGAACGCAGCCGGTGCGAGGGTTTGCCAGAGGTCCGCGGTCAAGTGAAGGCCAGGCGGCGGCGAATGCGTCCACTAGTGGTGCGAGCCGGGCCGGTGAGATCGCGGCACTGAGGCGGATCCACACGTGGTATCCCCCACCGGGCCCGGATGAGCACACCAGATGTTCGACCCCGGTGGCGCTCAAAGCGGAGGTGCAGTTGGCGAGGTCTGCGGTGGCGGTTGAGCCGGCGTGATGGGCGTCAAAGTCCAGAGCAAGCAGGCGAAAGCGGCCGGCGTCATCGGTCAAATGCAGCGCATATGGCACATCCGGGCCGGGGGCGCCGTCGGTGAAGCGTCGAGTTGTCGAGAAGGTGTGCGCTTTGCGTGGATCGACACGCACATACGGGCGCGGACTCCACGCACTCGCCACTGATTCCCACCACGTGTTGGCCTGATGGGATGCGGTTTTTCTGGTATCAGAATAGGACACGCCGTCCGGAACGAGTGGACCGTCCGGAAGGTATGACCTACCCTGAGAGGTGCCTGGAAGCACAGCTCTCCTAAATGGTGAGCAACCCCGAGTTCGAGCGCCAACTCAAACTCTTGACTTTCGATCCCGGTCCACCGGTCAGTGGGCCGGGATCAGTCATTTTGCGGATTGCATGATCTTTAGTTGTCAGTCACAGATCTGACTACTTCACGCTGGGATCGCCTCCTGGTCGTCAAAATTCGACACGGCTTCGGGCATGCCGAGGTGTGTCGCAGCGACTTCGGCTACATACTGGTTCATGGAGATGCCACGTGCTTTGGCTTCACGTCGAAGCGCGTCGTAAACATCCGAAGGTACGCGGACCGTCATGCGTGTCCGCTCCCCTAGGGCTGGTCTGCCCGGCCCAGAACGTGTGGTCGCCATGACGTCAAAATTCGCATGCCTGACGTCAGAAATGGGTGCGACACGCTCACGACGTCAAAAATGACGGTAGATAGTGCGTGGGACGGCAGGCTGAAGTTCAGGAGTCAGTCGATCGTGGGTCGGCGGCCCGCCATCCTCGCTTGAAACTCGAGTTTGGCATTGGTCTGAGAGCATCGACCAGAACCAGCGCCATTCGGAGGGCGCTAGTGGGCGCCGGCGCCCGATCCGATGCTGCTCAAGACTGTTGATTCCTGATCAGCAGTCTCGAGACTCCAAGTACTCGACGATTGCGATGTCGGTGATAGATGCGATGCTTATAGAGCGGTCGCCTGTCTCGTAGCGAAGCTTGTCGACAGCGCGGAGTAGCCGCGCTTTCGTTGATGGGCGCAGCCGGACATTGTGCTGCTCCGTCAGTCGCTCCTCCCCTCGCCCAGCTGGCTGGGTTGGCTGTGGGGAGGGAAGCGGCACGGCAGCGGCCGGTGTGGTGGCCGGGGTAGGCCGCTCTGGCAAGTCTGCTGCGGGGTGGGCAGCTCGTCGGATTGCGGGTTCACGCTGGACGCTCATGCTGCGTTTCCTTCGAATTCGATCGCCAGCTCGGAAAGTAGATCTGTGTAAGCCACCTGGAGAGCCAATGCCTTGCCGCCAGTAAACTTGTGGATCGGCGTGTGAGTGCTATGTGCGTCCTGTCGGGCGGTAAGTTCCGGAATGGCGGTCTTCGCGACCAGTTCTCCGTAAGTGCTACGCAACTCGCGTTCGCGGAATTGGTGCTCCCCGGTGGCCCGTTTACGGCTAAGGACGATTTTTTCCATTACGAGCCGGGGGTTCGGTCGTCTCTGAACATTGCGGATCGTTTCCTGAAGGTTCTCGATCCCCCGGACGCTGTCGATGGTCGGCTCGGTCACAGCAATGACCCCGTCGACTGCGCACAGCACGGCAAAGAGCAACTTCCCCAGTGACGGTGGACAATCGAAGAGGACCGCGTCGTAGGGCGAGAGGTCGAGCCCCTCGAATGCGATGTCGAGGCGGAAGATCAAATCGTTGGCGCCGTCTGATTCGATGTTGGCTAGTGCTTCGTTGGACGGGATGAGGTCAACCCTGTCCCATGGAGTTGCGATGACGGCGTCGGCCGCAGATCCCGAAGCTGTTCGGTTCATGAGGTCGAACGTGGTCATCATGCCGTCCGTGATTTCGACACCGAGTCCCGTGGTGGAGTTCCCTTGGGGATCGACGTCCACAATCAGAACGTTGCGCCCTTGAGCGCTCAGCGCACTAGCCAGCCCGAGCGTCGTTGCAGTTTTGCCGACGCCGCCCTTCTGATTACAGAGCGCTAACTTTCGGATCATGTACGTTCCTCTCGAAGTGGATGCCAGCCAGAGGTAGCCGCTAGTTTGGCTGGCCATGTATGTGCACTGAGGTACTCGTTGGTAGCTAGTGCTGCATCTCTAGCTACGTTACCTCTCATAGTTATCTGTGCAACGGAAACTCGCAAAGCGCACGTAACTATACGTGCCAGGCTAGCTAGCAGTGCTAGCAATGCGCGCATTGCTACAGTAGCTAACTGCGGCTCGACTGACAGTCCTCCACCACGGCGAAGGCCACGGAAATGCGCATACCAGCACTAACCGCGATTGATTGGGTCTGGTGTCATTGATGATGGCGGTTGCCGGCAGCGTGATGGTGGGGGTGTGGACGTTCGCCGTGTTGATGGTCGTGCTGGTCAGAGCTGCCGTCCCGCCTCGGCACGCCGCGCAGAATCGCGAGGGCTTCTCGTGGTTCTGGGTGTTCTTCCCGATGGCGGTGCTCTTGGTGGCCGGGTCGCTCCACATGTGGCTACCGGGGATCAGTGCGGCCAGTGCCTGGACGATGTACATGTCGCTGGCGGACCGGGGCAGCGGCCTACAGTTTTTGAGTGATGAGCAGCTGTGGCAGCTCCAAGCTTTTCTGCTGGGGCGGTGGATCCTGCCAGTCGCCGCGCTAGTCCTGGTGGGACTGTCAGTGTGGTCGTGGCGCCGCGGACACATCTGAGTAGCGACCTAGTGACGCCGTGGGGGAGTGAGACGGGGTGCGGATTGTCGGAACGCGTCTTATCGGCACTCGGGAAGGTGGACTTATCGATCGCGGAAGAGTCAGTCGTGGTTTTCTGCTGCGGCCGCAGCAGGTTCGTCACCACGGAGCGAGACGAGGATTAGGCCGGGCGTCTCCGATGCCGAGATGTTGGCGTGTTAGGGCATGAGGTGATGTCACTATTTTCGGGCAACCGGGCCAGTTATGTCCGCCTGTATTGATAGGTGCGGATTTCGCGAACTTTCTCCTTCTTGCCTGCAGAGGTGAAGGTGGCGTGGTGGGCGAAGTGCACCACGGTGCCGTCTTCGAGGGTTGCGGTTCCATCGCAGGCGGCTTCCTTGCCGTGGCTAAGTAGTCCGTGCACCACCAGGCGGGTCATCGGCCCGGGGGCGCGGAACGAACGAAGGGTGGCCGCAGTCCCGTGACACGGGGTGTCAGAGGATGAGCCGACGAGCGTATGGCTGACATCGTCGGCCAGCCACGAGGCGAGTGTCGAGTCGTCTCCCTGTGCCCAGGCGAGAAGGATCTGGGCTGTGATCGCCGTGCGTGGCGAGTTGCCGCAGTGCTCGAGCCCGGTAACGGACATGCTGCCCTCAGTCATCGAACTGCCCTGCATCTACGGTGCGACGGTTGGATATGGCAAGTAGGAGATCCTTCGAGGCAAGCTCGAGAGGGGCTCCGTGGCCGATGGAGAAGTCAGTGTCGGAGGCAACGAGAGTCCGGTCCAGGGCCACTCCAAAGTGAGCCAACGCCCGCTCGCCTCCGTGCCGCAGGACTAAGCCGATTCGTTCGGGCGGAGGGGCCGGCAATCCCAGCGGCTCGGTGATGTCGAGGCCGTGAATCACATCGTGGCTAAGCGCAGCGTCGTCACCGCCGCCGGGGGGATGCCAGACGGTGGTGATGTTGTCGGCGAGGAATCGAAGCAAGTGGGAACTGTCGTGCTCGGCCGTATCCCGGCGGGCGGCTGCATTGGCGAAGCGGTCGAATGAGAACCGCGCTCTGGCCAGTCCCGACAGCATCGCAAGCGGTGTGGTGCGGTACGGCATTGTCATGTGAGCCACTACCTCCCGGACCCGCCACCCTTCGCACAAGGAGCGCGCGTCCCATCCGGACTCGGGCAGTTCTTCCAGTAGTCCGACCAGCCGGGATCGCTCGGCGAACGCTTCCCTGTCGAGGGGGGTGGGGTCTGGCTGTCTGAACACGGAGTTACCTTTCCGGTCCGGGCTTTTGCGGCAAGGGATCGATTGGTAGTTATTTGCTACTATTCGGTCTTGGTTCGACTTTGTCAAGGGGAGGGGAGGCGTGATGGGCCGCACGTACGGTCAATTTTGTGGCTTGGCCAGGGCGGCGGAGGTTCTCGGTGAGCGTTGGACGCTTCTGGTTCTTCGCGACCTGTCAGTTGGCCCGGCGAGGTTCACCGACCTCCGGGCGGGCCTTCCGGGGATCGCCGCGACCATGCTCACCTCGCGCCTGCGTGACTTAGAGGAGGCAGGCGTCGTTGTGCGGTCGCGTCAGGGAAAGTCGGTCACCTACGACCTCACCGACCTGGGCCGGGCCGCAATGCCTGCGCTCAGGGCAATGAGCTTGTGGGGCGCCTCGACTATGGCGACTCCCCGTGTCGGGGAGATCGTCACGGATCGTTCGCTCGCTGCCATGATGATGACGACGAGGACAGACGCCCCACTGGATCCGTTCGTGGTCGAGGTCAGAGCTGGCGAAGCCATTGCACACGCCGAGGTCACGACGTTCGGCGTCGAGACCGGTGTGGGGCCTGCACGGGTCCCGGACTGCGTGTTCTCCGGTCCCGGGCTGAGGGCCGCGTTGGCGGACCCTTCCTCGCTCAGCGACCTCGTTGCCGAGGGGCTGGTCGAGTTCTCGGGGGAGCGGGTATTCCTCGAGCGATTCGCTGCTGCGTTTTGCGCACCGTTGACGAGTCCGATGCTGCACTGAAGTGCAGACACGGCGACAGGTTTCGAGGTGGAGCGAAGCGATACCGCCCGAGCACGCGGATCAATCACACGCAGTGGCGAAGAGTGCAAAGCTACCTTCGGAATGCAAGACGCTTGCCGAACTGCACTGCCGCTGAACAGCAAACATGACGGAATCTCACATTATCGGCGCCTCCAAAGCGAGAGCCTGTGAGCGCTTCGCTGTAGGAGAAGTCATAGTCCGAACTAGATGGGCAGTGAGTGAATATTCGTCTCACTGGGGGCCAGGGCTATTG
>NZ_JAALEA010000189.1 GCF_014145145.1 Dietzia cercidiphylli | reverse complement strand
GCCGCCGCGCGCGCGTGCCGTGGGCTGGGCTCCGCACTGGTCCTGCTCGACGCCGGGCGCGCCGAGGCGGTCGCGTTGGGGGCTGCGCTGGGATCGTTCCGGCCGGCCAAGGTCACGGCGAAGAACGACGACGACGACAAGGCGGACACCGTGAAGGTGTTCGTCGCGGAGGGCGGCGAGGACGCGGTGACCCGTGCCGCCACCATCGCCGAGTGCGTCGGCCTCGCCCGCGACCTGGTCAACACCCCACCCAACCTGCTCTTCCCCGGTTCCTTCGCGGACCGCGCCGCCGAGCTCGCCGCCGCCGCGGGCCTGGAGGTGGAGATCATGGACGAGGCCGACCTGGCCGACGGTGGATACGGCGGCATCCTGGCCGTGGGCGGCGGGTCGTCCCGGCCACCACGCCTGGTCCGACTCACCCACCGGGGCAACGAGAACCGGCCGCCCGTCGCCCTGGTGGGCAAAGGCGTCACCTTCGACACCGGCGGCATCTCCATCAAGCCGGCCGCGGGCATGGAGCAGATGACGATGGACATGGGCGGTGCGGCCGCCGTGGTCGCGACCGTCATCCTGGCCGCCCGGCTCGGTCTCGACCTGACCGTGGTGGCGACCGTCCCGATGGCCGAGAACATGCCGTCCTCGACCGCGTACCGGCCCGGCGACGTGCTCACCATGTACGGCGGGACGACGGTCGAGGTGCAGAACACCGACGCCGAGGGGCGGCTGATCCTGGCCGACGCCATCGTCCGCGCGTGCGAGGACTCGCCGTCCCACCTCATCGACACCGCCACGCTCACCGGGGCGCAGATGGTCGCACTGGGCAAGAAGTCCCCCGGTGTCATGGGCACCGAGGAGTTCCGAGACCGGGTGGCCGAGCTCAGCCGGGGGGTCGGCGAGGGCGGCTGGCCGATGCCGCTGCCCGAGGAGCTCCGCGACGGCCTCGACTCCCAGGTCGCGGATCTGACCAACGTCACCCCGCACCGCTGGGGCGGCATGCTCTCCGCGGGCCTGTTCCTCTCCGAGTTCGTCGCCGAGGGCGTCGAGTGGGCCCACGTCGACGTGGCGGGCCCGGCCTACAACGACGGCGGCGCCGAGGGCTACCTGCCCAAGGGCGGGACCGGTGTCCCCGTCCGGACGATGCTCGCGGTGCTCGAGGACATCGCCGCGGCCGGCTGACCCGTCCGCGGGCGGCTGACCCGTCCGCGGCCGGTCAGGCCTCGTCGGCTCCGCGCATCTGTTCGCGGAGCCGGCGGGCCCTCTCCTTGCGCTCGCGGGAGATGCGGACCTCCTCGAAGAGCCGCATCCGGTCCGGGTACCCGGTCTCCATCGCGTCGTAGAGGGGGATCTTGAGCTCGTCGGCGAGCTTGCGCGCGGTGGCCACGTCCCCCACCGGGCGTCGCGTCCACTCGCCGTCGAACGCGACGAGGAGGAGCCCGGGCACCGACACGAGGGTCTCGGGCTCCAGGTACGCCTCGATCCCCACCCGGGTCTCGCACCAGGATCGGAAGTGGGCGAGGTCGGCGGGATCCGCGGGGATCCGCGTCTGCCGCCGCCGGAAAAGATCGCGGATCGCCACTGTCGGTCTCCTCCCGTCGGCCCCCCGTCCGGGGTGGGGCCGTCTACGCCGAATCGATCGTACCGAGCCCGAGCACCGGTGATCGCGCGGCCGCCGGGCGGATCGGGCGCCCACAGACGCCGGGATCGGAGCGTCCGCCGACACCGGTAGGTGGCACAGGGCACAATGGGGGTCGATCGTCCGGGCGGGCCGCCACAGTGGTTCCGTCCCGGGTCGTCTCGAAGAATCGATAGCCCACCACCATGTCGCCGCTCACGCGGGTGCGGATCGCGCCGGCGGGCAGCGCCCAGAACTCTTGAGGAGTCACGACACCATGGCCTTCTCCGTACAGATGCCGGCTCTCGGTGAATCCGTCAGCGAGGGCACCGTCACCCGCTGGCTCAAGAAGGAGGGGGACACCGTCGAGGTCGACGAGCCGTTGCTCGAGGTCTCGACCGACAAGGTCGACACCGAGATCCCGTCGCCCGCCGCGGGCACGCTGTCCAAGATCGTCGCCGACGAGGACGAGACCGTCGAGATCGGCGGCGAACTCGCGGTCATCGACGACGGTTCCGGTGGATCGGACGACACCGACGAGCCGGCGGAGGATTCCTCCGACGACGATGTCGACGACGACTCCGATGACGATGCCGACGAGGCCGACACCTCCACGGAGGAGGCCGACGAGGCACCCGCCGAGAAGCCCGCGAAGTCCTCCGGCGACTCGGGCGGCAAGGGCTCGGGCGGCAAGGGCACCGAGGTCACCATGCCCGAACTCGGCGAATCCGTCACCGAGGGCACCATCACCAACTGGCTCAAGGCCGTGGGCGACACCGTCGAGATGGACGAGCCCCTGCTCGAGGTCTCCACCGACAAGGTCGACACCGAGATCCCCTCCCCCGTCGCCGGCACCCTGCAGAAGATCGTCGCCGACGAGGACGAGACCGTCGAGGTCGGTGCCGTCCTCGCCGTCATCGGCGACGGCGACTCCTCCGACCAGGACGACGAGCCCGCCGACGCCGACGAGCCGGCGGAGGATTCCTCCGACGACGATGTCGACGACGACTCCGATGACGATGCCGACGAGGCCGACACCTCCGCGGAGGCCGACGAGGCACCCGCCGAGAAGCCCGCGAAGTCCTCCGGCGACTCGGGCGGCAAGGGCTCGGGCGGCAAGGGCACCGAGGTCACCATGCCCGAACTCGGCGAATCCGTCACCGAGGGCACCATCACCAACTGGCTCAAGGCCGTGGGCGACACCGTCGAGATGGACGAGCCCCTGCTCGAGGTCTCCACCGACAAGGTCGACACCGAGATCCCCTCCCCCGTCGCCGGCACCCTGCAGAAGATCGTCGCCGACGAGGACGAGACCGTCGAGGTCGGTGCCGTCCTCGCCGTCATCGGCGACGGCGACTCCTCCGACCGGGACGACGAGCCCGCCGACGAGGGGACGTCCGACGCCGCCGAGTCCACCCGTCCGGATGACGCCCCCGCGCAGGCGGAGGGCGATGCCACCGACGCTGCCGGCGCTGCGGAGCAGGACGACGCCGCGGGCGGGACCCCGAAGACCGAGAAGAAGGCGGCGAAGAAGGCCGCCGCCAAGGCCGAGAAGTCCGCGGACGCGGACACGGCCGACGGCCCGGGTTCCTCGGGCGCGCAGGGCGAGCGGGCCGAACCGGCGGAGGCCGCCAAGTCCGGCACCTCGCCGTCCCCCACCCCGTTGGTGCGGACGCTCGCCGAGGAGAAGGGTGTCGACCTCGAGACCGTCGAGGGCACCGGGGCCAGTGGGCGCATCCGCAAGCAGGACGTGCTCGCCGCGGCGGAGAACGGGACGGAGAACGAGGGCGGCGCCACGGGCTCCGGCTCCGGTACCTCCCCCTATGTCACCCCGCTCGTGCGCAAGCTCGCGCAGGAGCACGGCGTGGACCTGGAATCCGTCACGGGCACCGGGATCGGCGGACGCATCCGTAAGCAGGACGTCCTCGCCGCGGCCGAGGCTGGCGCCGAGGGCGGCACCGAGGCCCCCGCGGAGAAGAAGGCCCCGGCAGGCGGCCCGTCCAAGGCCGGAGTCCGACCCGAACTGGCCGAGCTGCGCGGGACCACCAAGAAGGCCAACCGGATCCGCAAGATCACGGCCAAGAAGACCCGCGAGTCGCTGCAGACCAGCGCGCAGCTCACGCAGGTCTTCGAGGTGGACATGAGCCGCGTCGCTCAACTGCGGGCCCGGACCAAGAGCCGGTTCGCGGACGAGCACGGCGTCAAGCTCACCTACCTGCCGTTCTACGCCAAGGCGGTGGTCGAGGCCCTGGTCTCGCACCCGAACGTCAACGCGTCGTACGACGAGGACACCAACGAGATCACCTACCACGGTTCGGTGAACCTCGGCATCGCCGTGGACACCGAGGCGGGGCTGCTCTCACCGGTCATCCGCGACGCCCAGGACCTGGACATCCCGGGGCTCGCCAAGGCGATCATCGACCTGGCGGAGCGGGCGCGGGCGTCCAAGCTCACCCCGGACGACCTCCAGGGGGGCACGTTCACCATCACCAACATCGGGAGCGAGGGTGCACTGTTCGACACCCCGATCCTCGTGCCGCCGCAGGCGGCGATGCTGGGGACCGGCGCGATCGTGCGGCGCCCCGTGGTGGACGCCGATGACGACGGCGAGTCGATCGCCATCCGGTCGATGGGCTACCTGCCGCTGACCTACGACCACCGTCTCATCGACGGCGCGGACGCCGGTCGTTTCCTCACCACGGTCAAGGACCGTCTGCAGAAGGCCGAGTTCGAGGGAGACCTCGGACTGTAGGTCCCGACGACAGCGCGACGGGCGTCCTCCTCCGGGAGGGCGCCCGTCGTCGTCTGCGGGACCCTTCGGCCTAGAGTGGACGGCATGTCCCACACCGGTCTGTCCCTGCGCCGCGATCCGGTCGAGCCGGAGATCCGCCGCCTCGGCACCGTCGAGTACACCTCTACCTGGGAGCTGCAGCGAACGCTCGCGCAGGAGCGTGCCGACGGAGCCCGCGGGGACACGATCCTGCTCCTGGAACACCCGGCCACGTACACCGCCGGGAAGCGCACAGAGCCGTCGGATCGCCCGGTCGACGGGACCCCCGTCGTCGACGTGGACCGGGGTGGTCGGATCACCTGGCACGGACCCGGGCAGCTGGTCGGGTACCCGATCATCGCCCTGTCGAACCCCATCGACGTGGTCGAGTACGTCCGCCGGGTGGAGCAGGCCCTCATCACCACGTGCGCCCGGATGGGGGTGGAGGTCGACCGGGTGGACGGCCGGTCCGGGGTGTGGTGTCCGGCCGGTGACGGCCGGCCGGAGCGCAAGATCGCCGCCATCGGGATCCGTGTCCAGCGCGGGGTGACGATGCACGGTTTCGCGCTCAACTGCGACTGTGATCTCGATGCATACTCGCGGATCGTCCCCTGCGGGATCGTCGACGCCGGGGTCACGTCCCTCTCGGCCGAACTCGGACGGGACGTCCCCGTCTCGGAGGTCCTCGACCAGGTCACCTCCGACGTGGTGGAGGCGCTCGACGGTCGACTACCCGTGGGGTGATTCGAGCGTAGGCTGGCGGCCGTGACTGTCACTCCCGAAGGCCGCAAACTGCTCCGCATCGAGGCCCGCAACGCCGAGACGCCGATCGAGCGGAAGCCCTCCTGGATCCGGACCCGGGCCACGATGGGCCCCGAGTACAAGGAACTCAAGGGCCTCGTCAAGACCGGCGGCCTGCACACGGTGTGCGAGGAGGCCGGCTGCCCCAACATCTACGAATGCTGGGAGGACCGCGAGGCCACCTTCCTCATCGGCGGCGAACAGTGCACGAGACGCTGCGACTTCTGTCAGATCGCGACGGGCAAGCCCAGTGCCCTCGACCGGGACGAGCCGCGGCGCGTGGCGGAGTCCGTTCGCGAGATGGGCCTGCGGTACTCGACCATCACCGGCGTCGCCCGGGACGACCTCGACGACGGTGGCGCGTGGCTGTACGCGGAGACGGTCCGCAAGATCCACGAACTCAACCCCAACACCGGCGTCGAGAACCTGATCCCCGACTTCAACGGGGATCCGGATCAGCTCGCGGAGGTCTTCGAGTCCCGGCCCGAGGTGCTCGCGCACAACGTGGAGACGGTCCCCCGGATCTTCAAGCGCATCAGGCCGGCGTTCCGGTTCGACCGGTCCCTCGGAGTGATCCGCGCCGCCCGTGACTTCGGGCTGGTCACCAAGTCCAACCTCATCCTGGGGATGGGTGAGACCACGGAGGAGATCGTCGACGCGATGATCGACCTGCATTCCGCGGGGTGCGACATCCTCACCATCACCCAGTACCTCCGGCCCAGTCCGCTGCACCATCCCATCGACCGCTGGGTCAAGCCGGAGGAGTTCGTGGAGTTGTCCGACCAGGCGCGCGAGATCGGTTTCGCCGGGGTCATGGCCGGTCCACTGGTGCGGTCCTCGTACCGGGCCGGTCGCCTCTACGTCCAGGCTCTCGAACACCGCGGCCAGGAGGTTCCGCAGCACCTCGCGCAGTTGACCTCCGGGGGCGCCGCCTCGCAGGAGGCCTCGTCCGTGCTGGCGCGCGCCCGGGCCTGACCCCCCGCGGGCCCACGTCCGACCCGGCCGTCTCAGCCGGGCCACCCGGCCGACTCAGCCGCGCCACCCGTCCTGCTCGCCCTGTCCACCCCTGCGGCGAACCGCGGTTCCCGAACGGTGGTCCCCGCCACGTATCCTGAACGGTATGGCGAAGAGCGAGGTCAGCAAGGCGGACAAGAAGGCGGCTCGGGCTGCACGGCGGCAGGCGAGCAAAGCGCAGCGCGGGCAGATGTGGGAGGCCCTGAAGATCCAGTCCAAGCAGGACAAACTCCTGTGGCCCCTGATGATCGGCGCGTTGATCCTCTCCACCGCCGCGTTCTTCCTCCTGGGTTCGCTCTGGGGCGGGGAGTGGTGGATGCTCCCACTCGGTGTCCTCACCGGTCTGATGCTGGCGATGGTGATCTTCTCCCGCCGCGTCCAGAACACCGTGTTCGCGAAGGCCGAAGGACAGCCCGGTGCGGCGGCGTGGGCACTGGATCAGCTCCGATCGGGCTGGCGCGTCAATCAGGCCGTCGCGGCGACGACCAGTTTCGACGCCGTGCACCGCGTGGTCGGCCGATGCGGGATCGTCCTCGTGGGCGAGGGGCAGCCGCACCGGCTCAAGCCACTCATGCTGCAGGAGAAGAAGAAGGTCGCCCGGGTCGTCGGTGATACCCCGATCTATGAGCTGATCGTCGGCGACGAGGAGGGGACGACCCCTGAACAGGTCCCGCTGCGCAAGCTCAACCGTCGCCTGACCCGCTACCCGATGAACATCAACCGCGCCAAGGTCGACGCCCTGGACACCCGGTTGCGTGCGCTGGGCACCAAGACCGGCATCCAGAACCAGATGCCCAAGGGCCCGCTCCCCCAGGGCGCGAAGGTCCGCAACATGCAGCGCAGCGCCCGGCGACGGGGCTGACCGGGGCCGGAGCCCGTCACGCCCACCGGTCGTGCTGGTCGCGCCGGCCGCGCTGGTCGCACTCGCCGGCCGCGCCGACGGGTTAGCGCGAACAGATCCCCGGATCCGCCTCCGGGCCCACCGGGCCCACCGGGACCAGCTCCGGGGTCACCGGGTCCGGATCAGCGCCGTACCCGTCGCCCTGTCGTGCAGGCCGCGGCCGTCCTCGTCCTGGACGAGGGGAGGCAGCAGGAAGAACACGAAGGCGACCCGGACGATCGCACGGAGGACACCGACCCGCTCGTCGGCGTCGATCCGTGCGGTGCCGATCCCGAAGAGTGCCTGTCCGGGCGTCTGGGCGAAGAGCCAGACGCACACCACGCCGGACAGGCCCCAGAGCAGCGGAGTCGCCCAACTGGCCACGGCGGAGAACGTCTCGCCTCCGAGCAGGCCCGGTCCACCGAGGGTGACGACGAGTCCCACGAACCCGTAGGCCAGGAACCAGTCGACCAGTAGCGCGCCGAGACGCACCCCCAGCGGCGCGAGAGAGCCCTCGCCGTACCGGGGCAGCCCGAGCCGCTCACCTTTGAAGGCCTGCTCCGGCTCGTTGCCGGACGAGGTCGGGCCGGACAGCCATGATCCTGCAAGTTCACGCATGGTTCCCAGGGTAACCGGGGCCCGGTCGATCCCCGTGTCGACGTTCCCCCGCAGTGGTTGACTAGGCTGACCCCTATTGGGAGGGACACCACCCGGCCCGCCTCTGTAACACTGCCGAAACATTCGGTTGACGGCCGGGCAACACCTCGCCCATATCGTGAGGTCACCGCACGACGGGCGGCACCGGTTGCCCGTCGCACAGAGAGACGAGGAGCGACATCGTGGCATTCTCCACTCCGGACGAGGTCATCAAGTTCATCAAGGACGAGGGCGTCGAGTACGTCGACATCAGGTTCACCGACCTGCCCGGCGCCGAGCAGCACTTCACGATCGCTGCCGCGGCTTTCGACGAGGACATGATGGAGGACGGCCTGGCGTTCGACGGCTCGTCCATCCGGGGGTTCCAGTCGATCCACGAGTCCGACATGATGCTCCTGCCGGACGTGTCGACCGCTCGCCTCGACCAGTTCCGCAAGGCGAAGACGCTGAACATCAGCTGCTTCGTGCACGACCCCTTCACCCGTGAGGCCTACAGCCGCGACCCCCGCAACGTCGCGCGCAAGGCCGAGGAGTACCTGATCTCCACGGGCATCGCCGACACCTGCTTCTTCGGTGCCGAGGCCGAGTTCTTCGTGTTCGACTCCGTCCGCTACGGCTCGGGCACCAACCACGGCTTCTACGAGGTCGACTCGATCGCCGGCAACTGGAACACGGGAGCCGAGTCCGAGGCCGACGGTTCACCGAACCTCGGGTACAAGGTCCGCCCCAAGGGCGGGTACTTCCCGGTGGCGCCCTACGACCACTTCGTCGACCTGCGCGACGAGATGTCGACCAACCTCACCAACGCCGGCTTCGAGCTCGAGCGCTTCCACCACGAGGTGGGCTCCGGTGGCCAGCAGGAGATCAACTACAAGTTCAACACGCTCCTGCACGCGGCCGACGACATCCAGCTCTTCAAGTACATCGTCAAGAACACCGCGTGGAAGAACGGCAAGTCCGCGACCTTCATGCCCAAGCCCCTCTTCGGTGACAACGGCTCCGGCATGCACGCCCACCAGTCGCTGTGGAAGGACGGCAAGCCGCTGTTCCACGACGAGGCCGGCTACGCGGGACTGTCGGACGTCGCCCGCTACTACATCGGTGGCATCCTCCACCACGCGCCCAGCCTGCTCGCGTTCACCAACCCCACGATCAACTCGTACCACCGGCTCGTCCCGGGTTACGAGGCACCGATCAACCTGGTGTACTCGCAGCGCAACCGCTCGGCCTGTGTCCGTATCCCGATCACGGGCAACAATCCCAAGGCCAAGCGCATCGAGTTCCGCTGCCCCGACTCGTCGGGCAACCCGTACTTCGCGTTCGCCGCGATGATGATGGCGGGCCTGGACGGCGTGAAGAACAAGATCGAGCCGCACGCCCCCGTGGACAAGGACCTCTACGAGCTCCCGCCGGAGGAGGCCGCCGACATCCCGCAGGCCCCCACCTCGCTTTCCGCGGTGCTCGACCGCCTCGAGGCCGATCACGAGTACCTCACCGCGGGTGGCGTGTTCACCGAGGACCTGATCGAGAACTGGATCGAGTACAAGCGGGAGAAGGAGATCGCCCCGGTCAACCTGCGTCCGCACCCGCACGAGTTCGACCTGTACTACGACTGCTGATCCCGCAGCTCGCGTAATCGTTGAAACGCCCCGGCCCCTGTGGCCGGGGCGTTTACGGTTGACCCAGGACCGGGGAACGCCAGGAGGCGGGGAACGGAAGGGGTCGGGAGCTCGTGGACGCAGACGACGTGGACTTCCGGAGCGCCTCCCCGAGGGCCAGACCACTCAAGGTGGTCGCGGCCGCCCTGGACCCGGATCACGAACCGGGAACCGGCGGCGACGGCGAGAGCTACCCCGTGCTGCTCAAGCTGTCGCGGGTGCTCGACCCCGAGGAGGCGAGGTTGATCCTCGAACGGAACCCGTTCCTCCATGCCAGCGCGGGCTCACGCAAGCTCATCGCGATGGACACCTCGGTCGAGACACTGCGCGAACAGAAGGACCGTCTCCAGCTCCTCCTGGCCGAGGTCGAGGCGGACGCACTCGCCGAACAGGCCCGCCGCCGCTCCGAGGAGCACCGCGCGGCCGAACAGCGGCTGGCCGAGCTCCGTCGGCGGAACGACGTCCTCGGCGAGATCGAGTGGTGAACCGCCGAGGTCGTGGGGAAGCCGAGCTCGTGGGAGAGTGCTGAGATGAAGACACCCAGTTCCCCTCGCTCCGTTCAGGGCGCCGCCCGCTCCGCCGTCGACCATCCCGCCCTCGAGTGGCTGGCCCGCGCGGGCTTCGTCATGAACGGGATCCTCCACCTGCTCATCGGGTGGATCGCCATCCGGATCGCGACCGGATCGGGCGGAGAGGAGGCGTCCAACTCGGGTGCCCTCGCCGAGATCGCCTCCGCACCGGGTGGCCAGGCCCTCCTCTGGGTCGGCGCGATCGGCTTCCTCGCCCTCGGTCTCTGGCAGGTCATCGAGATGATCCTGGGATCGGAGGAGGCCTCGGACAGGGTCAAGGCGGGCGCCAAGGCCGCCGTCTACCTCGCTCTCGGCGTGACCACCGCCCGGTTCGCCTCCGGTGGATCCGATTCGGATTCCGAGACGGCGTCCGGTACCACCGCCGGACTGCTCGGCTCCGCACCGGGCAAGGTCGCGCTCGTCGTGGTGGGCCTCGTGATCATCGGCGTGGGCGCGTATCACGTCTACAAGGGCGCCACCAAGAAGTTCGTCGAGGACCTGGAACGCACCGGGGGCGGACACGTCGGGCGGGCCATCGTCGTCTCCGGTCAGCTCGGGTACATCGCCAAGGGTGCCGCCCTGGTCATCCTCGGCGGACTGGTGATCGCGGCGGTCGTGACCGCGGATCCCGAGAAGGCGGGCGGACTCGATGCCGCGCTGCGAACGGTCGGCGAGCAGCCGTTCGGCCAGATCCTGCTCATCATGACCGGCGTCGGGATCGCGTTGTACGGCGTCTACTCCCTGGGCCGTGCCAAGTACAGCCGGATGTGAGACGCCGGGCTCACACCGGCCGGGCTCAGCCGAGCTTGGGGAAGTTCTGGGGGCAGTAGGTACCCACGGCGGCGCCGAGGAAGAATCCCTGCTGCTCGGGGCCCAACCGCCCGTACTCGCCGAGCCACCCCGAGACCTCGTCCATCTGCTGGCCCCCGTCGAAGCGGCCACACGCCTCCGCGGCGGTGGCCACCGGATCCACGCCCTCGGGGAGTGCGACGTCCTGCCTCTGCAGCAGCGCGACGAAGTCACCGCCTCCGGGGGCGACGGGAGCGGGCTCAGCCGCCGGGGTGTCGTCCGCTCGTGGTTCCGGCGCGGGCTCCCCCGGCATCGGTTCCGGCTGCGGCTCGGGCGGCGGGGGCGGTGTCACGGGCCCGGTGGGCTTCTCCGGTCGCTCCTCGGCGAACGGGGTACTCGACGCGGCGGACGTCGTGGTGGACTCCGTGGCCACCTCGGGCGCCTCCCCCTCCACGGTCGCCCCGCCACAACCCCCGAGTACCACGGCGAGCGCGACCGCACCGAGGCCGGACGCTGCTGTCAGGATGCGTGAACTCATGGTGCGCATCGTAGGTCAACGGACCCGGTCCCCGGCAAGACGTACCGTCGCGATCACGCCCAGGTGATCGGTGCCACCCACCCGGACGGTCCTGGTCTCCCCCACCGCCGACGCTCCCCGCGCGAGCACGTGGTCGATGCCGATCAGTGGCGGGACGCGCCCGTCGGCTGGCCACGTGGGCACCCAGCCGTCGCCACCGCCGGAGACCGAATCGGTGTACCCCAGCCCACGCAGTCCGCGGAACCGGGCGTGGTCCCAGGTGGCGTTGAAGTCGCCGCCCACCACCACGGGGGCCGGTCCGGGCAACCCGCCGAGGTACCACCTCAGACGGTCCGCCTCCTCGACCGCGGCGGGACCGTCGAACACGGGCGCGACGGGGTGAGCCGCCACCACCGTCACCGGACCCGCGGGGCCGGCCATGTCCGTGCGCAGGACTCCCAGGCTGAATCCGGCGACCCGCTCGGGTGGCGAGAGCGGGTACCGCGACCAGACCGCGACGCCCGCGGCCTGCGGGGCGGCATCGGATGCCTCGTGCGGGAGCATCTCGCCGAGGCCCGCCGCGCGGAGACCGTCGACAGCCTCCGGGGTGGCCTCCACCGTGATCAGCAGATCGACCCCGCCGTCGCGGACGGCACGGGCCACGTCGACCGGGTCGGCTCCGCCGTACTCCAGGTTCTGCACCAGCACCCGGAGGTCGACGCCCTCGTCGTCGTCGTACCCACGGGCGGGTGACACCAGCGGGCCGTACTGGACCGCCCCCGCCCCGACCAGCGCCACGGCCACGACCGTCAACACCACGGAGCGGGCGCGCAGCGCCGCGAGGACCGCGATGAGGGAGAACGCCCAGGCCCACAGCGCGAACGTGGCCAGGACCAGGACCGCGGGGACCTCGGAGGTCGAGTGGTGCAGTGCGATTCCCGCCGCGGCCACCAGCGCGGCCAGCACGGCCGCCGCCCGGGCCACCGG
>NZ_JAALEA010000188.1 GCF_014145145.1 Dietzia cercidiphylli | reverse complement strand
GTGCGGCGGGCCCTGGCCGACGCCGGGCTGGGCCCAGACGACGTCGACTACGTGTGCGGCCACGGGACCGGGACGCCCGCCAACGACGCGATGGAGCGCAAGGTGATGCGCAACGTCTTCGGTGATCGCGCGTCCAGCGTCCCCACCAGCGGGATCAAGTCCTTCCTCGGGCACACGCTCGGCGCCGCCGGCGCCATCGAGGGCGTCGCGTCGGTCCTGGCGATCATGCACCAGACCGCGCCGCCCACCATCGGGTTCGACGACGACGCCGGCGACAGTTCCACCGCCGACAGCTCCCTCGACTTCGTCCCCAACACCGCGCGGTCCATGCCGATCGACACCGTCGTGTCGACCAACTACGCGTTCGGCGGCAACAACGTCGCCGTGGTCCTGCGCGCCCCGGACGAGAACCGGCCGGGAGCGGAGCTGCCGGAGCGGGAGGTGGTGATCACCGGACTCGGTCCGGTGACCGGAGCCGGAGTGGGGATCGGTGACTTCTCGGCTGTCGTCGCCGGCGATACGACCGGCCCCGACTCCGGGGTGACGCCGCAGCCCGACCTCGCCGGCCGGGCCTTCGCACCGCGCACCATGTGGCGGCAGGCCAACTCGCTGTCCAGACTCGCGATCGCCGCCTCCAGGCTGGCCTGGGAGGACGCGGCCCTGGCACTGCGCCGCAACGAGCTCGAGAACGTCGGCGTGATGTACGCGACCGAATCAGGGTCCCGCGAGAGCGTCGGCGACTACGACGACAGTGTCCTGGCGAACCCGAACAGCCTCGCGATCCACAGCTTCTCCAACGTCGTCCTCAACGCCACCGGCGGCGCGGTGTGCCAGGCGCTGGGGTTCCGCGGCCCCACCACCACCGTGTGCGGTGGCGAGGCCTCGGCGACCCTGGCGATGGAGTGCGGGATCGAGACCATCCGGGCCGGGAAGGCCGAGGTGGTCTTCGTGGTCGCCGCGGACGAGGTGGACGACGGCACCGGGATCACGGGAGCTTCGGCCATCGTCCTCGAGTCCGCGGATCACGCCCGTGACCGGGGGGCGACCCCCTACGCCAGGATCATCGCCAGCCGCCACGTCGGTGAGGGCGTGGGGTCCACCGCCGCCGAGGAGTTCGGGCGGACGGTCGCCGGGGCGGATCTGACCGGGCTGGACGCGGTCTACGGGGACGGCGCGGAGCTGGTCCCGGGGATGGAGTCCGTCACCACCGCCGGGGTGACCGGCAGGTGCGGCTCGGTGACCGCCGCACTCGACGTGGTCATTGCCGCGGAGCGGATCTCCCGGGAAGGCGCGGGAACCACCGTGGTCCACGCGTATGCGCCCGGCTCGGTCCGCGGCACCGTGGTGCTGGGGCGGCCGTGAGAACCCCCGCCGACACCGACACCAGCCTCGACACCGAGCCAGGCGCCACCGCTGCTCGGACGCCGTTCGATCTCGCCGAGGCCGACAGGCTCCTCACCACCACCCGCTCCGTGCGGCGGCGGCTCGACCTCGATCGCCCGGTCCCGCGGGAGGTGCTGCTGGAGGCGATCGACGTGGCGCAGCAGGCGCCGACGGCCGACAACGCGCAGAACTGGCGCTGGCTGGTGGTCACGGAGCCGGAGACCAAGGAGGAGCTCGGTGCGCTCTTCCGGACGGCGTGGGAGTTCCACCGTTCGGAGATGACGCAGCGGGCGGGGAGGCGGCGCGACTCCGCGTCCAGCCGGCGGAACATGGCCTCGGCCGAGACGCTGGCGATGAACGTGGCCCGTGTCCCCGCGTTGGTGATCCCGTGCGTCCTCGGTGCGCCGCCCGATCCGGCGGACATCGACGCCAGGTGGATGGTGGCCAACGCGCACAAGGCCGACGGCGATCCCGCGTTCTCGGTGCGGCCCGGTCACCTGCGCTCGAGCATGTTCTACGGGTCCGTCTACCCGGCGGTGTGGTCGCTGCAGTTGGCGCTGCGCGCGCGGGGGCTGGGCAGCACGGTGACGTGCCTGCACCTGCCGTTCCGGGATCGGGCTGCCGAGATCCTGGGGATCCCCCGGGGGATCACCCAGATCTGCATGCTCCCCGTCGCCTACACCATCGGTACCGACTTCCGTCCGGCGCGCCGGCACCCTGCCGCCGAGCGGACCTTCTGGGAGAGCTGGGGGAGAGGACAGTGACGACGACCACGCCCACGACACCGAGGCCGACGACCACGACTCCGACGACGACGAGGTCCGGCCCGAGATCCACGGAACCCGCGCCCACGACGAAGGCCGACGTGGTGATCGTCGGTGGTGGCATCGGCGGGACCGCCCTCGCGTGCGGCCTGGCGGGATCGGGCCTCGAGGTGGTGCTGCTCGAGAAGGTCGCTCAGTACCACGACATCGTCCGGGGCGAATGGTTGTCCCCGTGGGGGATGCAGGAGGCACGCAGGCTCGGAGTGGAGGATGCCCTCGCGGCCGGCGGTGCCTGGGAGATCCGGGAATGGGTCCAGTGGGACGAGACGACCGACCCGGACGAGGCCGGTTCCGTGGACCTCACGGGCCTCCTGCCGGAGATCGGTGGCCCTCAGACGTTCCCGCACCACCAGGTGTGCGAGCAGATGGCCCTCCAGGCGGCCGACGCCGGGATCGAGGTGATCCTCGGGGCCTCGCGGGTGGGGATCGGGCGCGGCGATCGCCGTCAGGTCCACTACACCGGAGCGGACGGGGCACGTCACTCCATCGACGCCGGGTTCGTCGTGGGCGCCACCGGCCGGTCCAACATCGTGGGCCGTCAGCTCGGGCTGGAGATGGACCTCACGGTGCATCACCGGGGTGCCGGACTCCTGGTCGACGGTCTGGACGAGTGGCCCTCCGACACCCAGGCGATGGGGACCGAGGGTGACGTCATGTTCATGGTGTTCCCGCAGGGCTACGGCACTGCCCGCCTGTATCTCAACTACGACCCCGCGCACACCCGGCGCTACTGCGGGCCCGACGCGGTGACCGAGTTCCTCGAGTCGTTCCGGCTCAGGTGCCTGGCCGACCGCGGCGACTACATCGCCGACCACGCGTCCCCCGTCGGCGAACTGACGGTATGGCCCTCGATGTCCGGCGTCCCGCTGGGCGACTTCGTCTGGGACGGGGTCGCCCTTATCGGGGACGAGGCCGGGTCCTGCGACACGGTCCTGGGCACCGGGTTGTCCTCCGCCCTGCGGGACGCCCGGCACGTGCGCGACGTCCTGCTCGGCCCGGACTGGTCCGTCGACGCGTTCTCGGAGTACGTCCGCGAGCGCGGGGCCCGGATGGATCGCCTGCACCACGGTGCGCACATCTATCACGAGCTGTTCGTCGAGTTCGGCGAGTACGCGGTGGCCCGCCGCCGCCGGGCCCGGCGGTTGATGAGCGAGAACGACGCGTACCAGGTCACAGGGTTGCTCAACATGATCGCCCCCGAACTCGTACCGGACTTCGGGTTCAGCGAGTTCTTCACCGAACGACTGCTACTGGAGACACGATGACCCCTCAGACCGCCACATCACCCCGGGCCCAGAGCCGGGCGGGCGACCGGCTGGAGCGTGAGACAGCCGTCCTCAACGGGGTGGAGATCGCCTATCACGACGCGGGGGACCGGGCCGCCCCGGTGATCCTGCTGCTCCACGGGTTCCCGGACTCGGCGGACCTGTGGCGCCATCAGATCCCGCCGCTGGTCGAGGCCGGCTACCGCGTGGTCGCCCCGGATCTGCGCGGCTTCGGCGACTCCGCCAAACCCCAGGAGATCGACGACTACCTGATGCCGAAGCTCGTCAACGACGTCGTCGCCCTGACCACCAGCCTGGGAATCACCAAGGCGCACGTGGTGGGCCACGACTGGGGGGCCGCCATCGCGTGGATGTACGCGTTCCTCATGCCGCGACGCGTCGACCGGCTGATCGTGTTGTCCGTCGGGCACCCGGGGACCTTCGAGAACCCGACCATCGAAGCGCGCGAGAAGACCTGGTACATGCTCTACTACCAGTTCCCCGGGGTCAGCGAGAAGCTGCTCCGCCAGGGCGGGTGGCGCCTGTTCAAGCAGATCATCGGCGGAGAGGGCGACCAGACCCGGTATCTGCGTGACCTCGCGAAGCCCGGCGCGCTGACCGCCGGACTCAACCTGTACCGCGCCAACCGCTCGCCCGAGTCCGAGTTGCGCACCGGGGGCAACTTCCCCCCGGTGCTCGCCCCGACCCTGGGGATCTGGTCCGACGGCGACAAGGCGATGGTCGAGGACGCGATGACGGCCTCCGAGAAATACGTCAAGGGCACGTGGCGATACCAGCGGGTCGAGGGCGCGAGCCACTGGATACCGCTGGACGCCCCGGACACCGTGACCGACGCGATCCTCGGGTTCGTCGCAGACGAGACCTGCGTGTCCGCCCAACCGACCACCCGGCGCCGGCGGCTGTAGCCGTGTTCGCTCTCGCCTTCCCCGGACAGGGCACCCTCAGGGTGGGAATGGGCGCGTGGATGCGGCGACGGGACGTGGCCCGCGCCGTCCTGGACCGCGTCGACGAGATCCTGCAGCGACCGCTGTCCGACCTCGTGACGACCGGCCCGGCCGACAGGCTCGTCGACACCCGGAACGCCCAACTCGCGGTGACCGCCTGCAACCTCGCCGCACTCGAACTCCTGCGGGACGAGGGGATCCGACCGACGGTCGTCGCCGGCCACAGCGTGGGTGAGTTCTCCGCCCTCTTCGCCGCCGGGGTGCTCTCACTCGAGGACACGCTGGCCCTCGTCCGTCGCAGGTCCGACCTCATGGCCGCCGTGTCCCGGGTGGGCGGCATGGCGTCGGTGATGAAGCTCGACCTGGCGAAGGTCGAGCGTCTGGTCGGGTCGGTCACCGACGAGGGTGAGCCGCTCGTGGTGGGGATCGAGAACGGGCGCGGCCACACCGTCGTGTCCGGGTCGGCGAGGGCCCTCGAACGGTTCGTCGACGCCGTCGACGGCCGGGCACCGGTCACCCGTCTGGCGGTGAGCAACGCCTTCCACTCGCCGCTCATGGACGAAGCGCAGCAGCAGTGGCGCGAGGAGGTGGGCCGGTACACGTTCGCCGCACCCGACGTCCCCGTGATCCCGAACGTGCGGGGGACCGAGGTCACCGACCCCGTGGACCTGCACCAGTGTGTGATCGACCAGCTCACCGGCCGGGTGCGCTGGACCGAGACCCTCGACACCCTCGGCGCCCGCGGAGAGCGGACCCAGGTGGAGGTGGGGGACAGCAAGGCGCTCACCAAGATCGCCCGGGCCCAGGGCCACACCTGGTTCACGATGTCCGACCCCGCGACACCCGCACGGTTGGCCCGGGTCGCGGAGCAGGTGGCGAGCTGATGCACAGCTGCGGCGTCGCGATGATCGACTTCGGTGGGTTCCACACTCCCGAGCAGATGTTGGGCCGGATGGACCCTGACCGGGTATTCACCCGCGTGGAAACGCTCCGGTCCCGCCAGGGCGTCACCCTGCAGCACTGGGCCGGCAGGTTGGCGGCCAAGCAGGCGGTCCTGCGGCTGCTCGGATTGCCGGTGACCGAGGAGTGGCTCTTCCAGGCGGAGGTGGTCCCCTCGCCGTCGTCGCTGTGCCGGTCGGACCACCGCTGTCTGCACGGCCATCCGCCCCGCGTGGTGCTGGGCCCGGACCTGGAGCTGGCGGTGATGGCGGACGGGTGCGACGCCGTGGTCGTGAGCATCACCCATTCGGACACCACCTCGTTGGCCGTCGCGGTGCCGTCCCGCCGGCGCACCGAACCGTGCGCGCGGGGCCGGTCATGACCGCGGGGCTGCCCACCGCGGGCGCGACGCTCGCCCGGGACCTCGTCGAGGCCTGGGGGACAGGGGACTTCGACCCGGTGGCCGGTCGGATCGGGTGGTACCGGGATCCACTCACCGACGGACTCACCGGTCCGGAACTGGCGGCCCACGCGCAGGTGTGGCGTGAGGTGTTGGACCCGGGCGACTGGAAGGTCCTCGACGTGGCGGAGGGATCGGCATCGGTGGCGCTGACCTGGTCGGTCGAGGTCACGCACCGCGGACGGGTGCTGGGCGCCCCGCCCACCGGTCGGTCGGTCACCCTGACGGGCACGGACGTGCTGACGACCTCCGGCACCGGAACCCGGGTGGTGCGCCATGTCGACCTGGGTGCGCTCGCCCACGCCCTGGGCCACGACGTCGTCCTGCGTCCTGAGGACACCGACTCGCAACGGTTCGGATCGGCCAGCCGGATCCCCGTCGAGTCGGACGCGGAGGTCGGGGCTCTCGCGCTGACCTGGCTGGGGGTCCGGGAAGAGTCGGAATCCGACGACGTCGACCGACTCAGCGTCGAGGTCTTCCGTGCCCTCCGGGCGTCCAAGGGCTTCCTCGGAGCGGTGACGGTCGACATCGGGGACCGCAAGTACACCCTCAGTGCCTTCGACTCCCTCGACTCGGTGCGCAGTGTCCAGAACCGCGCGCACCGCAGGGCGGTCCGGAAGTTCTTCTCGGGCCGCCTGTGTTTAGAGGCAGTGGTCACCACGTGGGCCCCGGCGACCTCCGCGTGGTTCCGGCGGTGCGCGGGGTGCGACGACCTGATCCCCGCCGACGCCGACGCCTGTGAGTGCGGCAGGCCCGCTGCCAAATCCACCCTGCTGTGACCGCTCCGGGCCAGCCCACTCGAGCCCAGCCCACTAGAACCCCGCCCACACCGACCGAGGAGAACGACATGCCCGCATTCACCTACACCGCCCGCGGTGTCACCTCAGAGTCGCCGACCGTGGTCTTCGTCTCCGCCCTGTTCGCGGGCGGCTGGATCTGGGACCACCCCCTCGAGCACCTCGCCGCTCGGGGTCTCGGCGTGCTGGCGCTGGATCAGCCCGTGTGCGAGGTGGACTCCAAGATCGCGGGGTCGATCGAGAAGCTGGGCGACGAGGTGATCGCCTGCTGCGACGAGGCCGGGGCGGGCCGGATCGTCGTGTGCGCCAACTCGCTCGGCGGGCTCGTCGCGCTCGATCTGGCCATGCGGCACCCGGACCGGGTCGTCGCCCTGGCGATCAGCGGGGCCCCGGGGTTGACGCCGGATCCGGACGTGGGGCTGGGGATGGACCGCCGGACGGGCAACACCCCGCGCGGGCCGGAGTTCGAGGAGCGGATGCTGGCCGCGCTGTTCCACCGGGGCCGGCACTTCACCGACGAGCAGCTGCGCGAATGTGGCGAGCTGCTGGCGCGACCCAGCTCCATGGTGAGCATGGCGCGCAGCCTGCGGGCCACCCGCAAGTACCCCATCAGGGACGCGCTGGCCGCGGTCACGTGTCCCAGCCGGATGATCTGGGGCCGGCACGACCGGATGACCCCCGTCGACTCGTGGTCCGAGGCCACCGCGGGGCTCGATCACTTCCAGATGGAGATCATCGAGGACTGCGGTCACATCCCGATGCTGGAGAAGGCGGAGCAGTACACCAGCTCACTGACAGACTTCCTCGATCACGAGGTCGGGGTCCGCGCATGAGCCGGGACGTGCTCCTGGGAGTGGACCTGGTCGACATCTCCCGGATGGAACGGCCCCGGCGCGATCTGGGGCCGCACTTCCGCAAGACACTGGGTTCCGGCCTCCACGCCGCCCGGGAGGCGGGGTCGACAGTCGAACTGGCCGCCGACTTCTCCGTACGCGAGAGCCTGATCAAGGCCGTGGGCGGACGGTTCCCGGGGATGAGCCTGAACGACCTCCGGCCCGACGACCCGGGGAACGGGACCGGGTACGGCGAGCACCTCCTGCTGTCCGTCGCGGAGCAGATGAGGCAGACCACGGACTTCTGTCTCTCCCACCGGGGCAGGTACCTCCTGGAGGGGCCCACCGCCGTGCACGCGGCCGCCCGCATGGGCGATCAGGACGGGGCCCGACCGGTCGGGTACGTGGGCTGGGGCGAGAGGGCCGACCAACTGGTCTCGATCGTGATCGTGATCAACGAACCCCCCAGGAAGGACGCCGACTCATGACCCTGACCGCACACCCACCCACGAACCGCCCCGTCACGGAGGTCCGCCCCGTCACCGAGGTCCGCCCGGGCCAGGACGCCCAGGCCGCGCTGGACCAGGCCCCTGCCGGAGGCGAGGTGCGCCTGTTGGCCGGTGAACACCGCGGACCGCTGTGGGTGCGGCGCTCGGACGTTCGCCTGCGCGGGGAGGGCGCGCATCTGACGCGGATCGTGCCCGGTGCGCACACCGAGGTGGACGTCCCTCGACTCCACGACGCACCGCCCAGCGTGGTGAGCGGGGTCGTGGTCCACGGTGACGATCTCTCCGGGGTCAGCGTGGAGGCGCTGACCGTCGAGGGGTTCACCGGCGCAGGGGTTTACGCCCACTCGGTGTCCGGGATCCGGGTCGTCGGGGTGCACGCGATCGACGACGACGTCTGGGGCGTGTACGTCCGCGAGTCCGAGTCCGTCGAGGTGGTCGGCTGCTCGACCACCGGCGCCCAGTACGCGGGGATCGGGCTGAGCTTCTGTCCGGACTCCCGGGCCCGGATCGCCGACTGCGTGTCCCACGGCAACGCGTTCGGGGTGTTCGTGGACAACTCCTCCGGGGCCGTCGTGGACCGGTGCACCGCCACCGGCAACGCCATCGGAGTGCTGATGCTCAACCAGGTCTACGAGGGCGAGCCCGAGGGCGGCGTGCGTGACTGCCTGGTCACCGGATGCACCCTCGTGGCCAACGGACTCAGCGCCGGGGTGGAGGACGAGGGCCTGGGCGCCGCCGGCCCGCCGATCTCGGGGGTGGGGATCGGACTCGTCGGCGTGGAGCGGGTCGCGGTGGTGGGCAACGAGATCCGCGGGAACGTGCCGAGCGGCCCGTCCGTCATGGAGGGTGCGGTGTCGATCAGCTCGTCCGCCGCGTTCGGCGGGGACGATCCCCGGGACGTCACGGTCATGTGGAACTCGTTCGACGCCAACGAGCCACGTGACGTTCACGGCGACGACACCCGATCCCGACAGAGGTTCACCCACAATCGTTTTGGGGGCAGCTGGGCCGACGGCGTGCCCGGGCAGCTATGACCATTCGGTCGACCGCTGGACAGACGACCACAGGCCCGGGCACCGGGCCGGAAGGAACTGACGGCAGAATGCATGCTCTGAGCTGCGAGAACCTGACCAAGCGCTTCGGCGACACCGTCGCCGTGGACGGGGTGAGCCTGACCGTGGCCCCCGGGGAGGCCTACGGACTGCTCGGGCCCAACGGTGCCGGCAAGTCCACCGCCATCAGCATGATCGTGGGCCTGCTGCCCCCGGACTCCGGCTCCGTCCACATCGGCCAGATCGACATGGGGGCCGAGCCCCTCGAGGCCAAGAAGCGCATCGGCTACGTCCCCCAGGAGATCGCCCTGTACCCGGAGCTCTCCGCGCGGGAGAACCTGCGCTTCTTCGGCCGGCTCTACGGACTGAGCGGTGCGGCGCTGCGCGGCCGGATCGACGAGGTCCTGGACCTGGTGGGTCTGACGGACCGCGCCAAGGACAAGGTGAGCACGTACTCGGGCGGGATGAAGCGCCGCGTCAACATCGGTGCGGCGCTGCTGCACTCCCCGGACCTGTTGATCCTCGACGAACCCACCGTCGGCGTGGACCCCCAGAGTCGCGACTCGATCCTCAGCGGTGTCGAGGACCTGCTCGCCAGCGGGGAGATCAGCCTGATCTACACCTCCCACTACATGGAGGAGGTCGAGCGACTGTGCGACCGGATGGCGATCATCGACCGGGGTCGGGTCATCGCGGAGGGGACCAAGGCCGAGCTCGTCGCGCGGGTGGGTGGTGACGACAAGGTCGCCGTCACCCTGGACGGGGACATCGACTCCGCCAGGCGGCGGATCGAGTCCCTCCCTCAGGTCAACGGGGTCTCCCGGGTGGGCGACGACTCACTGCTCCTCACCGCTCAGGACGGGCGGTCACTGCTCCCAGTTCTGCTCGGGGCTCTCGCCGGAGAGGCCGCGATCACGTCCTTCGACGTGGACGAGCCGGACCTCGAGGCCACGTTCCTGCACCTCACCGGCAACTCACTCAGGGACTGATCGCCGGTGATGATGCGTTCGATCACGGTGCTCGCGGGCAGGGAGTTCGCGTCCCAGCTACGCAGCGGGACGTTGATCCTGGTCGGAGTGGTGGCCCCGGTACTGCTGGCCTTGCTGTTCGGCTTCGCGCTCGGCGGCAGCGACACCACGGAACCTTCCCGGGTCGGGGTCGTGGACCTCGACAGTGGCGAGTTCGCCTCGAGCATGCAGGACGAGGTGCTGGCCAGCGAGGAGCTGTCCGACATCATCACCCTCGAGGAGGTGGGGACGGTATCCGAGGCGCAGGGCGCCGTGGACTCCGGTGAGCTCGGCTCCGCCATCGTCTTCACCGAGGGGTTTACCGAGACCGTCCGCGCCGGTGAGGGCGGGGTCGTCGAGGTGCTGGAGTCCGCGTCGAATCCCGTCGCCGCCGTGGTGGCCACGTCGGTGGTGGACCAGATGTCCGCACTCGTCCAGGCCCGCACCCTGTCGGTGCGGACCGCCACCGCCGCCGGGGTGCCGACGAGCGAGGTGCAGGAGTTCGTCGAGGCCAACGGCGCGGACGGCCCCTCGCTCTCGTTGGTCGACGCGGCCATGGCCGACGGCGCCGTGGACATGTCGGTCTTCTACGCCTCGGGCATCGCCGCACTGTTCGCCTTCCTCGTGGTGGGCACCGCCGCGCGCAGTCTCCTGCTCGAGCGCCGGATCGGGGTGCTCGCCCGGGTCCAGGCCTCGCCGGTGCCGGGATGGGCGTTGGTGTTCTCCAAAGCGATAGTGGGCTTTGCCGCGGCGCTGCTGTCCATGTGCTCGACCTGGGTCGCCTCGGTCCTGATCTTCGATCAGAGCTGGGGATACCCGCCCGCGGTGTTCCTGCTGTTCGCCGCGCACTGCCTGGCGGCGACGGCACTGACGATGCTGGTGGCCACCGGCGCCCGGACCGACGCGCAGGCCGACGGGTACGTCCTGGTCCTGAGCTTCACCTTCGGCTTCCTCGGCGGCAGCCTCATCCCGATCTTCCAGTTGCCCGACGCTCTACAGGTCCTGTCCCGGTTCACCCCCAACGGCTGGACAGCCAACGGGCTGGGCTCACTGGTCGTCTCCGGGGGAGGGGTCGACTCGATCCTGCTGCCCGTGGCCGTGCTCCTGGCCATCAGCGCGGTCGCCGCAGTCGCGGCCGGCCTGCGATTCCGGAAGGGACTCCTGCGATGACGACCGACACCCTGACCGATATCCCGACCGACCGCACCGACCGCGGTGGGACCCACGACCGGCGGGGAGGGGACGGCCTCCGCCCGGCCGCGGTCGCGGCCATCGTGTGGGCCAACCTGCTCCGCCAGTCCCGTGACCGGGTCGGCATGTTCTTCATCGTGATCATGCCGTTCGTCGCGATCGTCTTTGTCGGCTTCACCATCGGCGCCGCCGGCTCCTCGTCGATGCCGATCGGTGTGGTGGCGGCGGAGGACGACCCGGTGGCGGCCCGGGTCCTGGTCGAGCTGGAACAGTCCGAGGGCCTGGAGGTCCAACGGTTCGACGACGTGGCGGCGCTCGACAAGGGGGTCCGCGAGGGCTCGCTGGCAGCGGGGCTGTCCATCCCCTCCGGGAGCACCGAGTTCCCGGTCACCTATTCCGGCACCTCGGGAACCGGCGCGGCCGCACGCGGAACGATCGACGGCGCCGTCTCCCGGGTCTCCGCGGAGATGGAGGCCACGCGTGCCGCCGAGACCGCCGGGGCCGACCCCGCGGAGACGGCCCGCCTGGTCGCCGAGGCGCAGGCCACCACCACCCCAGTGGAGATCGCGGGTTCGGGTGGGGACGACAGGCCGCAGGGGTTCGCCTACACCGCTCCGGCGAACCTCGTCCTGTTCACCTTCATCAACTCGATGGCGGTGGCCGCAGCCCTGGTCGAGAGCCGCAAACTGGGGATGGTGCGCAGGATCCTGGCCGGACCCGTCACCAAGCGGGCGGTGCTGTTCGGTGAGGCGCTGAGCCGGTTCCTCATCGCGGCGCTGCAGGCCGTCCTGATCATCGCCGTGAGTTCACTGGTGTTCGGCGTGGCCTGGGGCGAACCGCTCGCGGTGGGGGTGGTGGTGGGCGTGTTCTGCCTGGTGGCCACGGGCGCGGCCATGCTCGTCGGTTCCCTGGTGTCCTCGCCTACCCAGCCGGCCGTCATCGGTCCGACCCTGGGGATCATCCTGGGCATGCTCGGCGGGTGTCTGTGGCCCAAGGAGGTCGCGCCGGACTTCCTCAACACGATCGGGTACCTGTTCCCCCACGCCTGGGCGATGGACGCGCTGATCAGCTTGTCCGACGGCCGGGCCGGCCTGACCGCGGTCCTGCCGGAGGTGGCCGTCCTCAGTGCGATGGCGGCCGTGTTGCTCGGGCTCGCCCTGTGGTTGTTCGACAAGCGCGCCCTCAGGGACGGGTGAGCAGGGCGTGAAGGGGATCATCCTCGCGGGCGGTACCGGGTCCCGGCTCGCGCCGGTCTCCACGGCGGTGAGCAAGCAACTCGTCCCCGTCTATGACAAGCCGATGATCTACTACCCGCTCACCACGCTCATGCTCGCCGGGATCCGGGAGGTCCTGGTGATCACGACCCCACAGGAGCAGGAGGCGTTCCGGCGCCTGCTGGGTGACGGTTCGGAGTTCGGTATCCGCATCGACTACGCGGTGCAGCCCTCGCCCGACGGTCTGGCCCAGGCGTTCGTGATCGGCGCCGACCACATCGGCCGGGACCCGGTGGCACTGGTCCTGGGGGACAACATCTTCTACGGACCGGGAATGGGAAGCCAGCTGCGACGGTTCGCCGACGTGGACGGCGGCGCCGTGTTCGCCTACTGGGTCGCGGACCCGAGCGCGTACGCCGTGGTGGATTTCGACTCCGACGGCCGGGCGGTCTCCCTCGAGGAGAAGCCCGCCCGGCCGCGGTCCCAGTACGCGGTGCCGGGCTTGTATTTCTACAGCCCCGACGTCGTGGACGTGGCCCGGGGGGTGGAGCGCTCCGCCCGCGGCGAGTACGAGATCACCGACGTCAACCGCCACTACCTGGAGGCGGGGCGCCTGCGGGTGGAGACGCTGCCCCGGGGGACGGCGTGGCTGGACACCGGGACCCACGATTCGATGCTCGACGCCTCGAACTTCGTCCGCACCATCGAGGACCGGCAGGGCCTGAAGATCGGGTGCCCGGAGGAGGTGGGCTGGCGCCTCGGGCTGATCAGTGACGAGCAGCTGTGCCGCAGGGGATCGGCCCTGAGCAAGTCCGGCTACGGCGGCTACCTGCTCGGGCTGGTGGAACGCTGCGGGGAGCCGGTGGGCCCGGGGGTTCAGATCTAGGCCGGTCGATCGCCACCGCCACCGGGCTCCGGCGTGGAAATACTGTTCTGAGTCGGCGAGACCTTCAGCCGTTCATCACCATCGGCGGGAAGCAGACCGCCATCGGCATGGCGAGCAGCCGCGCGACCGACATCATGACGGGCTTGCGCGTGCTCAAGGCCGGGAGCGGGGAGCGCTGGGCGGCCGAGCAGTACCGCGGCGCCTCCCGCCACGCGGCCGACGCGGGCATCGTCACCGCCGAGCGGTCGGGGCGGGTCCAGGGGATCGGGTCGCTCGGCATGGCCGTCGTGCTGGCACTGGTCCTGCTGGCCGCCGGCTACCGCGTTCTGGCCGGCGAGATGGAGATCGGCACCCTCGTCTCCGTGGTGGGCGTGGCCGTCTTCTGCGAGGAGCCGGTGCGGCTCATCACCGCCATGGTGAGCATCTTCGCCCGGTCCCACGGCGCCGCGTAGCGACTGGTCGACCTGCAGGCCTTAGCGCCGGCGACGAATCCGGAACGGGGGTGCCCGCGGGGTCCCACCTGCAGGTGAGCGGCTTGGAGCTGCCCGACG
>NZ_JAALEA010000187.1 GCF_014145145.1 Dietzia cercidiphylli | reverse complement strand
AACCGTTGGCGGCGATCAGCGCGACCAGCCCCTGGGTGTCGCCGAGTTGGGGAGCGAGTTCGCCGTCGGGCCCCGGACCCATCGTGGCGGTGCTGAACATCAGGGCCATCACCGCGAGCGAGACGGTCATGCCGACCGAGCCGGTCATGAGCAGCCTGCGACGCCCGATCTTGTCGATCAGTGCGATGGCCACGATCGTCACCACGATGTTGGTGACCGAGGTGATGACGGTCTGGGTGAGCGCATCCGCCTCGGTGAAGCCGACCGACTGCCAGAGGGACGTGGAGTAGTAGAAGATCACGTTGATGCCCACGGCCTGCTGGAAGACGGACAGCACGATGCCGATCCACACGATCGGCAGGAGGTTCCTGCCGCTCGGGGTGAGCATGTCCTGCCACGACCGCTTCCTGTCCTCGCGGACCGTCGCACGGATCTCCTTGATCCGGTTGTCGACGCCGCTGGACTGGATGGTGCGCAGGACGTCCCTCGCCTCGCCGACCAGCCCCTTGGCCAGCAGGTAGCGGGGGGATTCCGGGATCATGAGCGCCAGTACGCCGTAGGTGATCGCGGGGACCAGCTCGGTGAGGAACATCCAGCGCCAGGCCTGGATCCCCAGCCACAGCTCCTCGATCGCGCCTCCGGCCACGGCTGCCAGCCAGGCGTCGGAGAGCAGGGCCACGAAGATGCCGGAGACGATCGCGAGCTGCTGCAGTGACCCGAGGCGGCCGCGTATCGAGGGCGGGGCCACCTCGGCGATGTACGCCGGCGCGATGACCGAGGCCGCGCCGACGCCCAGGCCACCGACCACCCGCCACAGGATGAGGTCCCACGGGCCGAACGCGAGCCCGGAGCCGATCGCACTGACGGTGAACAGCGCCGAGGCCAGGACCATGACGCGGGTGCGCCCCCAGCGGTCGGCGAGGCGGCCCGCGAGATACGCGCCGGCGATACAGCCGAGCAGGGCCGAGGAGACGACGAACCCGGTGAGACCGGCGTTCATGCCGAAGGTCTCCTGGACGGCGTCCACCGCGCCGTTGATGACGGCGGTGTCGAAGCCGAAGAGGAACCCGCCGAGCGCGGCGACCAGGGAGATGATCACCACCCTGCCGGTGTGGAAGGACTCCTCGTCCGAGCTCCTGGCCGAGACGTTCCGTGTGGACATGGCGTACCCCGTTCCCGGGCCGGATGGACGTCCTGATGTCTGGTGAACGGAGCGTAGGCCCGCTACCAATGTGGCGCAAGTCACATATTCTTTATCGATTGCGGCGTACGAACGCTCTGATCGAGAACACGTTCTAGGCTCGAGGTGTCTCGTCGTCATACCGAAAGGGCCACCGCCGTGAGTGCCTCCCCCGAGCAGATCCGTGCCACCGCCGACTCCTACATCGCCGCGCTGGTCGCCGGCGACCTCGAGGCGGTCCTGGACCTCTACGCCGAGAACGCCACGGTCGAGGACCCCGTCGGCAACGGCACCGTCCACGAGGGCAAGGCGGCCATCCGCGAGTTCTACTCGTCCGTGGTGGCGCTGAAGATCGAGGGCGAGGTGCTCGAGGCGCGCGTGTGTGGCGACGACCTGCTGTTCAACTTCGAGATCACCACCCACTTCGACGCCGACTCCAAGGCCACCATCAACGTGTGGGACCTCATGACCCACGACGAGCAGGGCAAGATCCGGTCGATGCGCGCGTACTGGACGCCGGAGAACATGCGCTGAACCGGGGCCGCGCGACTGGACTACCCTTCAGGCCATGATCACCGCCATCGTCTTCGTCCACGCCGAGACGGCGCGCATCCCCGAGGTCGCCGAGGCGATCGCCGAGATCGACGGGGTCTCCGAGGTGTACTCGGTGACGGGCACCATCGACCTCATCGTGCTCGTGCGGGCCCGCCGCAACGAGGAGGTGGCCGACATCGTCTCCGACCGCCTGAACAAGGTCCCGGGCGTGGTCGACACCGAGACGCACATCGCGTTCCGCGCGCTGTCCAAGCACGACCTCGAGGCGGCGTTCTCCCTGGGGTACGACGAGTAGACGCCGATCCGCAGCGGCCCCGCGCCCCGCGCCGCGGCCAGCGCGCCCTCCGCCCGATGCCACCGCGCCCGGTATCCGGTTCCGCAGCGGCGGCCCCCCGTGGGTGTTCCGGGGAGGTGCCCCCGCGGCCGTCGAGGCGGATGTGCATACTGTCACCACGACTTGCTGATCTCCGGATACGCAGGGGAAGACCGGTGAGAATCCGGCGCTGACCCGCAACGGTGTGCCGTCACCTCGGTGACGACGAGCCCGATTACCTGCCCGGAGGTACGCGACTCTGTCCATCGCCGCGGTCTGCGATCCGGAGTCCTGCACGGTCGGTGGCCGGTGTCGACGGTCGCCCGCCTGCGGGTCTCGTGTGTTCGTGGGCACACGACACGATCCGAGGTCTGATCATGTTCCGTCGCCAGTCCAGGTCCACCACGGCGCTCGCCGCGCTGCTCGTCACGGGCGTCGTCGTCGCGGGCTGCTCCCGCGGCGAGGCTCAGGAGAGCGCCACCTCGAATGAGGCGTTCGCCGAGCCGGTGACCATCACCAACTGCGAGCGTGAGTCCACGTTCGACGCCCCGCCCGAGCGCATCATCACGATGAACGCCCACGTCACGGAGACCCTCATCCAGATGGGTGCGGGGGATCGGATCGTCGGCCGGGGCTATGCCGATCGCGAGGACGTCCTGCCGGAGGTCGCCGAGGAACTCGAGGCGATTCCCGGGTTGGCCGAGGAGTATCCCAGCTGGGAGCAGATCGTCGATCTGGAACCCGACCTCGTGGTGGCCGGCATGCGCAGCGCGTTCGACGAGAAGGAGGGCCGGAGCCGGGACGCGCTCGACGCGGCGGGCATCGACACCTTCCTGTTCTCCGAGTACTGCGGCGACGGGTTCCCGGACGTCTCCATGCTCGAGACCGACTTCTCCCAGCTGGGCCGGGTCCTCGGCGTCGAGGAGGGTGCGCAGCAGCTCACCGACCGCATCGTCGACCGGATCGAGTCGGTCCGCGCCACCCTGGACGAGGCCGGGGTGACGGGGACCCCGACGTTCTTCTACGACAGCGGTGAGGCGGAGCCCCTGACGATCGGCGGCGTCGGCATCGGCCAGCTGATCGGCGAGTACGCGGGAGCCGACAACATCTTCATCGAGGGCGACCGGCCCTACCTCAAGACCACGTGGGAGATCCTCGGCGAACGCCGACCGGAGGCGATCGTCGTGCTCGACTACGGGGCCACCAGCGCCGAGGACAAGATCGAGTACCTGCGCAACCAGCCCATCATGGCCACCACGCCGGCGATCCGCGACGACCGCATCGTGGTGGTCCCCCTGGCCGACTTCTTCGAGAGTTCGCGGATGGCGACCTCGGTGGAGACGATCGCCCGCGAGCTCCACCCCGACGCCTTCGGTGGCTGATATGGCGACGGTCGTCCACGACCGTGGCGGTGGCGCGGGCGATGCGGCGACACCGGCTCCGAGCCGCCCCTCGGCGTCGTCCCGCCTCCCGTCACCGTTCCGCGCCACGAGCCCGTTCCGCGCCACGAGCCCGGGCCGCGAGA
>NZ_JAALEA010000186.1 GCF_014145145.1 Dietzia cercidiphylli | reverse complement strand
TGACCAAGGTCACCCTCGGCCTGGCGCTCATCGCGGTGGCGGTGGCCGTGGGACTGGCCACCCTGGGCGGGGTGGTCTGGCTCGACGCCACGAGGATCGCCGCGATCGCGCTCGCCGTGGTGGCCGGTGGCCTGCTCGTCGGCGCCGTCACCCGCCGGGGACACGGACTGCTGGTCGTCGCCGGCCCCCTCGCCGGCTTCGTCCTGCTCGCCTCCCTGGTCCAGGTGCCCGACGGCGGCTGGGAGGGCACCGGGGAACAGCTGATCGAGATCACCGACCCCGCTCAGTTGGACGCCCCGATCAACCACCGGATCGGCAGCATCACCGTGGACATGCGGGAGCTGGAGTTGGACCGCGACCGCAGCTACAGCATCGCCAACAACGTCGGTGAGGTGCAGGTGCTGCTGCCCGACGGGGTCGCCGTGACCACGAACTGCACCACCGACCTCGGGAGCACGGACTGCCCGACCGGCCTGTCCGGCGATGCCTCCGGCCCCGTCCTGACCCTCAGCGTGTACACCGGCGTCGGCAGCATCGTGGTGACGCCGTGAACGCCCGGCCCGACGACGATCAGACCGACCCCACCGAACCGCAACCCACCGGGAGCACCGAGATGACCGGCCACGACCTGCACTCCGACACCACCACCCGCCCCGACCAGCCGCTCCACGACCCGCTCCCCTACGGCACCGGCTTCACCGACCCGCAGGGGTTCGGGTACGGCGTCGCCCCCGCGTACGCGGCCCCCACCGGGTACGGCGCCTCCCCCGGGTACGGGGTCGCCTACGAGCCCGAGCCCGCGACGGACGCGGTGGCGCGGCGCGAGGGCTCCGGATCGCCGGTGCTCGCCGTGGCCGGGCTGCTCTCGCTGGGGGTCGCCGTGTGGGCGACCCTGGGCGCACCGGTGATCACGACGACCGTGGTGATCACCGCGTCACTGGTACTGCTGGTCCTGGTCGGTCTGGCGATGGTCATCCGCCGCTGACCCCGTCGAAGCCGGGGGCAGATCCGTCAGAGCCGGGCCCGACTCACTCCCACTCGATGGTGCCCGGCGGCTTGCTGGTCACGTCCAGCACGACCCGGTTGACGTCCGGGACCTCGTTGGTGATCCGGTTGGAGATCAGCGCGAGCGTCTCGTACGGCACGCGCGTCCAGTCCGCGGTCATGGCGTCCTCGGAGCTCACCGGTCGCAGCACGATCGGGTGGCCGTAGGTGCGACCGTCGCCCTGGACGCCCACGGAGCGCACGTCGGCCAGCAGCACGACCGGGCACTGCCACACCGAGGCGTCGAGCCCGGCGGCGGTCATCTCCTCGCGCGCGATCGCGTCCGCCGCGCGCAGGGTCTCGAGCCGGTCCTTGTCGACCGCTCCGACGATCCTGATGGCCAGGCCCGGCCCGGGGAAGGGGTGCCGGCCGACGATCGCCTCCGGCAGCCCGAGTTCCCGACCCACGGCGCGGACCTCGTCCTTGAACAGCAGGCGCAGCGGCTCCACGAGGGAGAACTCGATGTCGTCCGGCAGGCCGCCCACGTTGTGGTGGCTCTTGATGTTGGCCGTCCCCGCACCCCCGCCGGACTCGACGACGTCCGGGTAGAGGGTCCCCTGGACGAGGAAATCCACCGAGGCGTCCACGCCGTCCCCGGACTCCTGGAGTTCGAGGGCCTGCGTCACAGCCCGCTCGAACGACCGGATGAACTCGCGACCGATGATCTTCCGCTTGGTCTCGGGGTCGCTGACACCGGCGAGGTGGCCGAGGTAGATCTCCGAATCGTCGAGCGTGATGAGGCGGGCTCCGGTGGCGGCCACGAAGTCGTTCTCCACCTGCTCCCGCTCCCCCGCGCGCAGCAGCCCGTGGTCGACGAACACGCAGGTGAGCCGGTCACCGATCGCCCGCTGGACCAGCGCGGCCGCCACGGCGGAGTCCACGCCGCCGGACAGACCGCAGATCGCGCGGCCCTCGCCGATCTGGTCGCGGACGGCCTCCACGAGCTGCTCCGCGATGTTGGACGCGGTCCACGTCGGTTGCAGGCCCGCGATCTCGGTGAGGAAGCGGGTGAGCACCTGCTGCCCGTGGGGCGAGTGCAGGACCTCGGGGTGGTACTGGACGCCGGCCATCCGTCGATCGACGCACTCGAACGCCGCGACCGGGGCGCCGGCGGACGAGGCGGTCACGGTGAATCCCTCGGGCGCCGACGTGACCGCGTCGCCGTGACTCATCCACACCGGGTGGGTCGCGGGAAGTCCTGCGTGCAGCACCCCACCGGACACGCCCACCTCGGTGCGCCCGTACTCGCGGTTGCCGGTGTGCGCGACCTCGCCCCCCAGCGCACCCGCCATGGACTGGAAGCCGTAACAGATGCCGAAGACCGGCAACCCGAGCTCGAGCACGGCCGGGTCGAGCGCAGGGGCACCGTCGGCGTAGACACTGGCCGGCCCCCCGGACAGGATCAGGGCGACCGGGTCCTTGTCCCGGATCTCCTCCACCGTCGCGGTGTGCGGGATCACCTCGGAGTAGATCCGCGCCTCGCGCACCCGTCGCGCGATGAGCTGCGCGTACTGGGCGCCGAAGTCCACGACGAGCACCGGCCGCGGCGGGGCGGGGGCTCCTGTCGTTCCGGCGGTGATCTGGGAGTCGGTCTGTGCGTTCTCGGCCACGGACCAGAGTCTAGGCCCCGTGGCCACTCCGCCGAACTCGGCCACTTTCGCCCCCGGGGTGTTCACAATGGAGCGCATCACGGCCGAGGCGTGTGGCCGACACCATCAATGGGGGGACACCGATGGAGAGGATGACCGGCTTCGACGCGAGCCTGCTGTACCTGGAGACCTCGCAACAGAAGCTCGTGGTGGGCGGGATCCTCGTCGTCGACGTCTCCGGACTGGAGTTCGAGTACTCCTTCGAGCGGCTCCGGACGGAGCTCGCACGGCGCGTCAAGGAGATCCCCGAGTTCCGCCGCAAGATCTACGACTCCCTTCTCAATCTCGGGCACCCCGCGTGGGTGGAGGAGTACGACCTCGACGTGACCGAGCACGTCCGTCGCGTCGAGGTGGACGCCCCGGGTGACGAGAACGCCGTGTTCGAGATGTGCGGGACCATCAGCAGTCGCCCGCTCGACCGGTCGAAGCCGCTCTGGGAGATGTGGGTGCTCGAGGGGTTGTCCGCGCCGGACACCGTGGCCGTCTTCTTCCGCGCCCACCACGCACTGCTCGACGGCACGAGCAGCGCCGCGATCCTGCGCAAGCTCAGTGCCGCGGGGCAGAAGCCCTCCTCCCGCGACCTGGACCTCGTGCGGATCCAGGCCGGTGGCGCCAACCCGATCCAATTGGTCACCGGTGGGCTGTGGGACTTCTACGTGCGACGCCCACTCACCATCGCGCGCCTGCTCCCCGAGGCCGCGATGCTACCGCTCCGACTGCGCAGGGCGACGGCGGAGAAGAAGGCCGGGCAGGAGGAGACCGTGGTGGAGAGGCCGGACCTCACCGAGGAGGCCGGCGACGTCCCGATCCCCAGGGCTGCGCCGTTCACCGCCCCGAGGACCCGGTTCAACGCGACGATCACCCCGCACCGGGCGGTCTGGGGCACCACGCTCGACATGTCGGAGATGAAGGAGGTCAAGACCGCCTTCGGGGTGACCGTCAACGACGTGTTCCTGTCCGTGGTGGGCGGCGGACTCCGTCGATACCTGCGATTCCACGACGATCTCCCCGAGAAGCCACTCATCGCCGTGGTCCCCGTCTCCACCCGGGGGACGACGGGCCCCAGGGCAACAACAGGGTGACCGTGTTGTTCGCCTCCCTGGGGACCGACATCCAGGATCCGCTCGAGCGTCTGCGGGCGGTGTCCGCGCGCACCCGACGGGGCAAGAAGCAGACGAAGAGCGGGATGCGCCCGGACTTCATCCAGGACCTGGCGAACCTGGCCCCGGCCGCGCCCCTGTCTCTGCTCATGCGCCTGTACGGCGACTTCAACCTCGCCGATCTGCACCCGGTCGTGCACAACCTCACCGTCTCCAACTTCCCCGGCCCCAGGAGAAAGCTGAACTTCCTCGGCGCGCGGGTCAAGCACATGTATCCGCTGGGTCCGCTGATGCACGGCTCCGGATTGTCCGTCACCGCCATGTCCCTGGGCGGCCAGCTGGACGTGGGGATCAACGCGTGCGAGCACCTCGTGCCCGACCCCGAACTGTTCGCCACCGGGCTGAGGGAATCGATGGACCGCCTGCTCGAACTGACCCGGGAGACGGCGGCCGGGGCCGAGGACACCGGGACGAACCAACCGGGGTCCACGACGACCGAGGAGGGGTGACCCGTGGAACGGATGAGCGGCCTCGACGCCAGCTTCCTGTACCTCGAGACCGACGAGCAGATGATGGTGATCAACGGGGTGGTCCACCTCGACGTCTCCACCATCTCCGAGGGGTACTCCTTCGAGCGACTCCGGTCCGGACTCGCCCGGCGGGTCAAGTCCGTCCCCCCGTTCCGGCGCAGGATCCATGACTCCGCCTCAACCTGGGACACCCGGCATGGGTGGAGGACTTCGACTTCGACATCACTCGTCACGTCCACCGGATCACGCTCGGTCCGGACGGCAGCGAGGACGACCTTCTGGCCACGTGCGGGGGGCTCGCCTCCACGCCGCTCGACCGCTCCCACCCGCTGTGGCAGGTGTGGATCATCGAGCGGGGTGATCCGGCAACTCCCGCCGTCACCGCGTTCTGCCGGGTCCACCACGCGCTCATCGACGGCATGCTCGGCGCCGAGATGCTCGCCACCCTCGCCGCCACTGACGCCTCCACGCCCACCCAGGATCCCGAACTCGTCCGTACCCACGTCGGCCGCGCCAACACCGTCCAGCTCATCGCCGGGGGCGCGCGGGACCTGATCGGCAGACCCCTGGCGTTCCTCCGCCTCCTGCCCGAGACGCTGTCCGTACCGATGGCGATGAAGCGGGCCCGGGGCCGGTCGGGCGGCGGCCCGTCCATGCCCGCCCCCTTCACGGCGCCGCGGACCCTGTTCAACCGCTCCCTCACCCCGCACCGCGCGGTGGCCACCGTGACACTCGACCTGGGGGCCGTCAAGCAGGTCACCGCGCGACTCGGCGGCACGGTCAACGACGTCCTGCTCACCGTGGTCGGCGGCGCGGTCCGGTCCTACCTCGAGGACCGGGGTGGCGCCCCCACTTCCTCGATGGTCGCGATCGTCCCCATGTCCACCCGCGCGGATCTGGCGACCGGCGGCGCGAACCAGGTCTCGGCGATGTTCGCCTCCCTCGCCACGGATCTGCCCGATCCGCTCGATCGCCACCACCGGATAGTCTCCGCGTCGGCGACCGCAAAGGAGCAGGCCGGGAGTATCCGGCCGACCCTGTTGGACAACTGGGGACGGATGAGCCCCCGCGGTCTCCTCGACGTGGGCATGCGGCTGTACGAGGCGCTCAGACTCGCCGACGTCCACCCGGTGATCTACAACCTGATCATCTCCAACGTGCCCGGACCCCGGAAGCCGCTCTACTTCCTCGGCGCACGGATCACCCACATGCACCCCTTCGGCCCGCTGCTACACGGTGCGGGGCTGTCGGTGACCGGTGTGTCGATCGACGGCCACATCGACCTGGGCGTGATCTCGTGCGAGCACCTCGTGCCCGACCCGGACGTGATCGCCCGTGGGATCGGGGCCGGGCTCGAGGAACTGCTCGAGCTCACGCGCGAGCGGGAGCACCCCCACTAGAGACCCCGACGATCGGCAGACGCAGCGCGCCGGGCGCCGCCTCCGGGACGATCGGCGACACGGGAGCCACCGGGGTCACGCGCTGGTAGGGCTCGCCCTGCGCGGGCCGGGGGTCCGCCTCGCCCTTGTTGGGCCACAGCGACATGGCCCGCTCGGCCTGCGCGGTGATGCTCAACGCGGGGTTCACACCGAGGTTCGCGGAGATCGCGGACCCGTCCACGATGTGCATCGTCGGGTAGTTCCACACCCGGTGGTAGGGGTCCACGACGCCGTTCTCGGGCGAGTCGGAGATCGCACATCCTCCCAGGAAGTGGGCGGTGAGCGGCATGTTCGCGATCTCGCCCCAGGTCCCGCCGGCCAGGCCGCCGATGTTCTCGGCGATCCGCCTGGTGGCCTCGTTTCCGGCGGGGATCCAGGTCGGATTGGGCTCGCCGTGGCCCTGCTTGCTGGTGACGTACCGGAATGGGCCGCGGCGCTTGACCGAGGTCTCCAGCGAGTTGTCGAGGTTCTGCATGACCAGGGCGATCACCGACCGCTGGCTCCACCGCCGCAGGTAGAACAGCTGCAGGAACATGCTCGGCTTGCGCCGGACCTCGTTGACCAGGGTGCGCCACCGCGGGAGCGGTCCGTCACCGTCCGTGAGCAGGGTCTGCAGGATCGCGATGGCGTTGGAGCCCTTGCCGTAGCGGACGGGCTCGATGTGGGTGTCGGACCGGGGATGGAAGGACGACGTGATGGCCACGCCCTCCGAGAAGTCCTGTTCCGGAAGGTAGTTGGGGCGCATCGCCCCGAGGATCGATTCGGAGTTGGTGCGGGTGAGCTTCCCGAGCGCGCCCGAGAGCCGGGGCAACGAGCCGTCGTCCTTGGCGTAGTGCAGCAGGTGCTGGGTACCCCAGGTGCCTGCCGCCATCACCACGTGCGAGGCGGTCACGGTGGTGACGCGCTTACCCCACCTGGTCCAGGCGCCGGTGCGCTCGAGCGTCACCTCCCACGTGCCGTCGGTCCGCTCGGTCACGCCGCTGACGGTCGTACGGTCGAGCACCCGGGCCCCTGCCCGCTCGGCCAGGCCGAGGTAGTTCTTGAGCAGGGTGTTCTTGGCCCCGTGCCGGCAGCCGGTCATGCACTCGCCGCACTCGATGCAGGCGGTCCGATCCGGGCCCGCGCCCCCGAAGTACGGGTCCCGGACGGTCTCGCCGGGCTTGCCCTCTCCCCCGGTCTTCTCCCCGAAGAACACCCCGACCGGCGTGTAGACGAAGGTGTCCTCGGCGCCCATGTCGCGGGCGACGGACTTCATGACCTCGTCGGAGTGGGTGTGGGTGGGGTTGGTGACCACTCCGAGCATGCGGCGTCCCTGGTCGTAGAACGGCGTGAGCTCGTCCTCCCAGTCGGTGATATGACCCCACTGCCGGTCCTTGAAGAACGGTGAGGTGGGCTTGTAGAGGGTGTTGGCGTAGTTGAGCGAGCCGCCGCCGACGCCCGCCCCGGCGAGGACCATGACGTCACGGAGCAGGTGCACGCGCTGGAGGCCGAACAGCTTCAGCTTGGGCGCCCAGACGTACCGGTTGAGCCGCCACGACGTCTTGGGGAAGTCCGAGTCCTCGAACCGGCGACCGGCCTCGACCACCGTGACGCGGTACCCCTTCTCCGACAGGCGCAGGGCCGTGACGCTACCGCCGAACCCGGACCCGATGACGAGGACATCCGTGTCGGGGCTCGAGGTGGAGGCGGTGGACGAGGCCGACGGCGTGGGTGACGTCATGGTGGGGCTCCCTGGTGGTCGAGGTGTAGGTCACAGTACCCGAGCACCAAGAACCTACCCGACAGTAGCTCCCGTTTTGTCCACCGCGTCAGGGGCGGACGGACAGGTCCACCTTCTGGAATCCCTTGACGTCCGAGTACCCGCACTTGGCCATCGCGCGACGGAGGCCACCCATGAGGTTCCGGGTTCCGTCCGGGACGCTCGTCGGCCCCTCCAGGACCTCTGCCAGGGGCGCCAGGGCCGTCTCGTCGTCGATCTCCGCCACGTGTCCACGGGGGACCTTGGGATGGGCGGACACGGCGTCCCAGTACACACCCCGCCCCGGGGACTCCAACGACCCGGCCAGCAACGGACCCAACACCACGGCGTCGGCGCCACACGCCACCGCACGGGCGATGTCACCCGAGGTGTAGATGTCGCCGTCGGCCAGTACGTGCACGTACCGGCCCCCCGTCTCGTCCAGGTAGTCGCGTCGCGCGGCCGCCGCGTCGGCGATCGCGGTGGCCATGTGGACCTCCATCCCGAGCACGGAACCCGTGGTGGTGACCCCCTCGACGCCGCCGTAACCCACGATCACACCGGCCGCACCCGTGCGCATGAGATGCAGGGCGGTCTTGTAGTCCACCACGCCGCCGGCGATCACCGGCACGTCGAGCTCGTGGATGAAGTCCTTGAGGTTCAGCGGCTCGTCCTCGCCGCTCACGTGTTCGGCGGAGATGATGGTGCCCTGGACGACGAGCAGGTCGATCCCGGCCGCGACCAGACCGGGCGTGAGGTCGCGCGCGTGCTGGGGGGACACCCGGACCGCGACCGTGCCGCCCTCGTCCCGGATCCGCCGGACCGCCGCCGCGAGCAGCTCGCGGTCGATCGGGGCGCGGTGCAGCTCCTGGAGACGCGCCACGGCCCGGTGGCCGGTCACGTCCTCGAGAGCGAGCTCGCGCAGCTCGGCGATCGCGGCCTCCGGATCCTGGTGGCGCGCCCACAGGCCCTCTCCGTTGAGGACGGCCAGGCCACCGAGCCTCGAGAACTCCACCGCCGACTCGGGTGAGACCACCGCGTCGGTCGGGTGGGTCATCACGGGCAGGTCCATCTGATAGGCGTCGATCTGCCAGGCCGTCGACACCTCCTTGGAGCTGCGGGTGCGTCGGGAGGGGACGATGTCCACCTCGCCGAGCCCGTACATCCGTCGGGCCTCACGGCCCATTCCGATCTCCACGACGTTGCGCACGCGCCCTCAGTCCTTGACGTTGTAGTTGGGGGCCTCGACGGTCATCTGGATCGCGTGGGGGTGGCTCTCCTTGAGCCCCGCCGCCGTGATCTGGACGAACTGGGCGCGGTTCATGTCCGGGATCGTGGCCGATCCCGTGTACCCCATCCCCGCGCGCAGTCCACCGGTGAGCTGGTGCAGGACCTGCGCGACGTCGCCGCGGTACGGCACCCGTCCCTCGATACCCTCGGGGACGAGCTTCTCCTCGGACAGCACGTCGTCCTGGAAGTAGCGGTCCTTGGAGAACGACTTCTCCTGCCCCGGCTTGCCCCGGCCGCGCATCGCGCCGACCGACCCCATCCCCCGGTAGACCTTGTACTGCTTGCCGTCCACGAAGATCAGCTCCCCGGGCGACTCCGTGCAGCCCGCGAGCAGCGAACCGAACATGCACGCCGACGCCCCGGCCGCGATCGCCTTGGCCACGTCCCCCGAGTACTGCATTCCGCCGTCGGCGATCACGGGGACGCCCGCGGCGTGGGCCGCCACGGAGGCCTCGAGGATCGCGGTGATCTGCGGGGCCCCCACCCCCGCGACGACGCGGGTGGTGCAGATGGAGCCGGGACCGATGCCGACCTTGATCGCGTCCGCGCCCGCATCGATCATGGCCTGGGCCGCGCCGCGGGTGGCGAGGTTGCCGCCGATCACCTGGACGCGGTCGCCGAGCTCACGCTTGACGCGGGCGACCATCTCGAGTGCGTTGCGGTTGTGGGCGTGGGCGGTGTCGACGACGAGGACGTCCACACCGGCGTCGGTGAGGGTCCCGGCGCGCTGCCAGGCGTCCTCGCCGGTCCCGATCGCCGCGGCCACGCGCAGTCGACCGTCGGAGTCCTTGGTGGCGTCCGGGTGCTTCTCGGTCTTCACGAAGTCCTTGACCGTGATGAGCCCGGTGAGGCGACCGTCGCCGTCCACGATCGGCAGCTTCTCGATCTTGTGGCGTCGCAGGAGTCCGAGGGCGGCCTCCGCCGTGACACCCTCCCGCGCGACGACGAGCGGTGCGCGGGTCATGACCTCGTCGACCCGACGCGACTTGTCCACCTCGAAACGCATGTCCCGGTTGGTGATGATGCCCACGAGTTCGCCCCGCTCGTCGGTCACCGGCAGGCCGGAGATCCGGTAACGGGCGCACATCTCGTCGACCTCGGCGAGGGTGTTGGCGGGAGCACAGGTGACCGGGTCGGTGACCATGCCCGCCTCCGACCGCTTGACCGTGTCCACCTGGGCCGCCTGGTCGGCCACGGAGAGGTTGCGGTGCAGCACCCCGATCCCGCCCTGGCGGGCCATGGAGATGGCCATCCGGGCCTCGGTGACGGTGTCCATCGCGGACGACACCAGCGGCACCCGCAACGTGATGTCCCGGGTGAGCCGGGTGCTCGTGTCGACCTCACTGGGGACCACCTCGGAGGCGGCCGGGAGCAGCAGCACGTCGTCGAAGGTCAGGCCCACCATGGCGACCTTGGTGGGATCGTCGCCGCCGGTGCGCACGGGGCCTCGCGACTCGCTCATCTGCCGTCCTCCTGGGGGTCGTCTGGGTCTGGAGTCCGAGGATAGTGCGTCCGGGGTCCCGGGCTCGAACCGTCGGCCCCGCCAGGTGGTGCCCACGGGTACGGTGGGAGCGTGAACGATCCCCTACGGCACGGAATGCCGCCCGACCCGTTCGCCGGCGATCCGGACGATCCGACCTCGGAACTGGCCGGGCTCGACCCCGTGGACGACGGCATCCCCTCCGGGCCGCTCGACGCGGAGGAACGCCGTGCGATCGAGGAGGACCTCGCCGATCTCGCGGAGTTCCGCGAACTCCTGGCCCCCACCGGCGTCAAGGGGGTGGCCGTGCAGTGCGAGGACTGCGCGGAGGAGCACTACCACGAGTGGGACATGCTCCGCGCCAACCTCATGCAGCTCCTGGAGGACGGCTCACTCCTGCCCCACGAGCCCGCGTTCGACCCCATCCCGGACGACTACGTCTCGTGGGACTACTGCCGCGGATACGCCGACGCGGTGCGCACGATGCGCCCGCGTCGTCTCTACTGGCGTCGCTGACCCGCCGGGCCGCGGCCACGACCGGTCCGCGACCACTGGGGTCCGCAATTACCTCCCCGTTCCGCCCCACCGGGGAGGGGGTCAGTTGGTGGGCTGGGTGGTCGCCGGAGCGCTGGTGGCCGCAGGCCCCGACGTCGGGACCTGGGTCACGGTGGTCCGTGTCGGTGACGGCGCCGGGCCCGTCCCGTCGACCTCGCCCGGTTGCGGCCGACCCGTGGTGGGCGCCAGGAAGTCCTGGATCCGCTGGGTGTCGATCGGGATCTGCAGCGTCGTCGAGATCCGCAGCCCGTCCAGCGGCAGCGGGATGACCGGCATACCGGGGGGCGGCGGCGGGATCAGGTTGGACGGAAGCGGCACGGGCACCCCGGGAACGAGCGTCGCGGGGCCCTGACCCGGACCGGGGGCCGGGGCGGGGGCGGGCGCGGGAGCAGGTGCGGGGGACGGGACCGAACTGGGCGTGACCCTGCTCAGATCGCGCCTGATCGCGTCGCGGCGCTTCATCAACTCGACGCGCTCGCTGGCGTCCGAGACCTCGTCCAGCCGGCCGGACACCTCGTCGAGGAGACGCTCGGCCCTCTCACGGTCGCCCTCGCGGGCCGCCAGATCCGCGGCGGC
>NZ_JAALEA010000185.1 GCF_014145145.1 Dietzia cercidiphylli | reverse complement strand
ACCGCCTGCCACAACGCGGGGCGCTGCCCGTGGTGGTGTTCATGCGACCTGGCCCAGCCACGGCGGGGCCACAGGCGGGAGACGTTCGGCGCGAGCGCGGCCTCGATCTCCTCCTGCCCCGGCAGATCGGGCAGGGGCGCGGAGTCGACCTCCTCGCGCCAGTCGGCGAGCAGCGCGGCCAGGGCGTCGGAGCCGGCGGGGCGGTCGCCCACCCCGAGGACGCGCAGGAGCTCGTCGTCACGCTCCACCGCCTCCGGATCCGGACCGTGCGCGTCGAGGGAGGCGGCGTCGTCCCGGGTGCCGGGGTCGACATCGTCGTCGTTCATCGCCATCGCTCCTCTCCGTCCTGCTCGATCCTGGTCCGGAGCTGCTTCATGGCCCGGTGTTGGGCCACCCGCACGGCTCCGGCCGTGCTGTCCACTATCTCCGCGGTCTCCTCCGCGGAGAGTCCCACGACCACCCGCAGTCGGATGATCTCCCTCTGCTTCTCGGGCAGGGTTCCCAGTAGACGACTCATCGCCCTGGCCACCTCGCCGTCGAGGATGTGATCCTCCGGTCCCGTCTCCGTGGAGAGCACCTCCGGGAGGTACTCGACGGGATCCGACTTGTTCCGTGCGGCGCCCCGGTGCGCGTCCGCGACCTTGTGTGCGGCGATCCCGTACACGAAGGCCATGAAGGGACGACCCTGATCCCGGTACCCGGGCAACGCCGAGAGCACCGCGATCAGCACCTCCTGTGCGACATCGTCAGCAGAAAGGTTGACCCTCTCCGCACCCCCGACGCGGGAGCGGCAATACCGCACCACCCCGGGACGGACGAGTTCGAGTACCCGCGTGGCCGCCGAACGGTCTCCTTTGACCGCGGCGGCGACGGCGAGTTCCAACTCGTCTGCTGTACCTGTCATCGATTTAGGGGGGCCTCTCGTTACACGGGTGTGCTACGGGGCACGGCCTTTCTGTCGGGGTGCGGCGCCGGACCGTCGCGGTCTCACGTCCGGACCGTCGCGGCCGGCGGGGCGTGGGCACAGGATACTTCTGCGACCCCTGTGCCGGAGGTCATCCGGTGAGGGCCCAGCGTAGCCGCTCGGAGCGGGGTGAGACGACATCACCGGTCGCCGGACGACGAGCGGGCCCCGGTCCCGCGGGTGCGGGACCGGGGCCCGGTCGGGACGGGATCAGTGCGAGTGACCGGCGTGTGAGTGCCCGCCGGGCGCCTCCTGCTCGGGCTTCTCGACGATCGCCGTCTCGGTGGTCAGCACCATCCGCGCGACGGAACAGGCGTTGACGACGGCCGAGTGGGTGACCTTCACCGGGTCGATGATGCCCGCCGAGACGAGGTCACCGTACTCGCCGGTGGCGGCGTTGAAGCCGTCCCTCGGACCGAGGTCGGCGACCTTGCTCACCACGACGGAGCCGTCCTCGCCCGCGTTGGCGGCGATCCAGAACAGTGGCGCCGCCAGCGCCTTGCGGACGACGTTCACCCCCACCGCCTCGTCGGCGTCGGTGGTGTCCTCGGCGAGCCGGGCGAGCGACGCCGCGGCCTGGACGAGCACGGAACCGCCACCGGCGATCACGCCCTCCTCGACGGCGGCCTTGGCCGAGTTGACCGCGTCCTCGACGCGGAGCTTGCGCTCGGTGAGCTCCGTCTCGGTGGCGGCGCCGACGCGGATGACCGCGACGCCCCCGGAGAGCTTGGCGATGCGCTCCTCGAGCTTCTCGCGGTCCCAGTCGGAGTCGGTGTTCTCCGCCTCGCGGCGCAGCTGCGCCACCCGGGCGTCGACGTCGGCCTGGTCACCGTCACCGTCGACGATGATCGTCTCGTCCTTGGAGACGGTCACGCGGCGGGCGTGTCCGAGCACCTCGAGGCCACAGTCGGAGAGCTTCATGCCCAGGTCCGGGCTGACGACCTGACCCTTGAGGACGATAGCGAGATCGTCCTGGAAGGCCTTGCGGCGGTCGCCGAAGAACGGGGCCTTGATCGCGACGACCTTGATGGTCTTGCGGATCGAGTTGACGACCAGCGTCGACAACGCCTCGCCGTCGACGTCCTCGGCCACGACGAGCAGCGGCTTGCCGGTCTCGGCGACCTTCTCGAGCAGCGGGAGCAGGTCGGGGAGGGAGCTGATCTTCTCGCGGTGCAGCAGGACCAGGACATCCTCGTAGATGGCCTTCTGCTCGTCGGGGTCGGTGACGAAGTAGGGGCTGAGGTAGCCCTTGTCGAAGGCGATGCCCTCGGTCACGGCGACCTCGGTGTGCAGGCCCTGGGATTCCTCGACGGACACGACGCCGTTGACACCCACGGCGTCCATGGCCTCGGCGACCATCCGGCCCACCTCGGGGTCACGGGAGGAGACCGTGGCGACCTGCGCCACCCCCTCGGACCCCGACACCGGGGTGGCGGCGGACTTGAGGAACTCGACGACGGCGGCCGAGGCCTTCTCGATGCCCTTGCCCATGGCCATCGGGTTGGATCCGGCGGCCACGTTGCGCAGCCCCTCACGGATGAGCGCCTGCGCGAGCACCGTCGCGGTGGTCGTGCCGTCACCGGCCACGTCGTTGGTCTTGGTGGCGACGCTCTTGACCAGCTGGGCACCGAGATTCGCGAACGGCTCGGAGAGTTCGATCTCGCGGGCGATGGAGACACCGTCGTTCGTGACGGTGGGGCCACCGAAGGCCTTGGCCAACACGACGTGCCGACCCTTCGGGCCGAGCGTGACCTTGACGGTGTCGGCGAGTTGGTCGACACCGGCGAGCATGCCCTTACGGGCCTCCTCGTCGAACGCTATCAACTTGGACATTGATGGGACTCCTGGAAGGAAGAGGGTGTTCGGGACGGACGGGTCGTACTGCGTAACGGACCGGTGCGACACCGGTGAGACACCACCGCCCCGGCGGGCCGGACACTGGCCGGCGCCACCGGGGCGGGGTTGTACCGACTCACGTCAGTCGATGACCGCGAGAACGTCGCGCGAGGAGAGGATCAGGTACTCCTTGCCCTCGTACTTGATCTCGGTTCCGCCGTACTTGGAGTAGATGACCTTGTCCCCCTCCTTGATGTCCATGGGGATGCGGTCGCCGTCCTCGTCGAAGCGGCCCTTGCCGACCGCGACGACGGTGCCCTCCTGGGGCTTCTCCTTGGCGGTGTCCGGGATGACGAGGCCGGACGCCGTGGTGGTCTCGGCAGCGGTGGCCTCGACGAGAATCTTGTCCTCAAGCGGCTTGATCGCCACGATGGATCCTCCGTGTGTAGATGGCTGGTGTGTTCAGGGGGGCGGGGCACCGGGGTGGCGTCGTCGCGGGTGACGCGACCGGGTCCATGCCTATTGGCACTCTATATGCGCGAGTGCCAGCACTCAAGTGTCCCGGGTGCCCGATCCGGCCCCGTTCGCGGACGGCGAACACCACCCGGCCCCCACACACCCGCTCGAGCACGCCGCCGGGCGCGCGGGCCCCGCGTACGATCAGCGGGAAGTCCCGCCGCCCCCGGGAGGAGTCGTCGCCATGTCCCGTACCCCCTCCGGTGACGCGGACGCGTCCGGCCGGCGGGATCCGGAGGACCCCGGCGACGAGTCGCACGCCGGTCCCCCCGACGTCAACGGGACGGCGCTCGCCGCGGTCGTGTTGGCGGTGGGCAACGTCGTGTTCGGGTCCTTCCTCGGACTGTTCCTGCCCGCGGTCCCCGCGATCTTCGCGCTCGCGTCGGTCCTGCTCGGCCATCTCGCCCTGGCCAGGATCAACCGGACCGGACAGGCCGGGCGCGGTCTCGCCCTCACCGCCCTCGCGGTGGGGTACCTGTGGTTGGTCCTGATCACCCTGCTGATCTGCGGGATGCTGCTGTTCACCGGGTACGGCTTCGCACTGCTCGGGTTCTGAGGCACCCGCCTCACCACCCTCCTCACACCACCCGCCTCACACCAGCTGGGTCACCCCGACCGTGAGCCCCGGATCCGCCGCCACGGTGAGGGCACTGGGTTCGGCACCCGCCGCGAGGAGCGCGGACGCCACCGCCACGACCATCGCCCCGTTGTCCGTGCACAGCCGCGGCCGGGGGACGCGGAGGCGGATCCCGGCCTCGGCGCACCGCTGCGCCGCCAGCTCCCGCAGCCGGGAGTTCGCGGCGACGCCGCCGCCGACGAGCAGGGTCGACACCCCGAGATCTGTGCAGGCCCGCACGGCCTTCATGGTGAGCACGTCCGCCACGGCCTCCTGGAACGACGCGGCCACGTCGGCGACCTCGAGGTGCACCCCGTCGCGCTCGGCGGCCTCGATCCGGCGCGCGACGGAGGTCTTGAGCCCGGAGAAGGAGAAGTCGTGTCGGGCGTCCCGGGGCCCGGTCATCCCGCGGGGAAAGGGTATGGCCGCCGGGTCACCGGACGCCGCGAGTCGATCGATCACCGGACCGCCCGGGTAACCCAGTCCCAGGAGCCTCGCGACCTTGTCGTAGGCCTCCCCCGCCGCGTCGTCGACCGTCGAGCCGAGCTCCACCACCGGATCAGTGAGAGAGCGCACGTGCAGGAGCTGGGTGTGTCCGCCGGAGACCAGCAGCGCCACGCATTCGTCGAGCGGTCCGCCGTCGAACCCGGCCACGGCGACATGTCCCACCAGGTGGTTGACCGCGTAGAACGGTGTGCCCCACGCGGCGGCGTAGGCCTTGGCCGCCGAGGAGCCCACCAGCAGTGCACCGGACAACCCGGGCCCGATGGTCGCGGCCACGGCGTCGGGCCGGTCCACACCCGCCTCGGCGAGCGCCGCACGCACGGTCGGGACGAGCGCCTCGAGATGCGCGCGGGAGGCGATCTCGGGCACCACGCCGCCGAAGCGCGCGTGCTCGGACATCGACGAGGCCACCACGTCGGCGAGCAGCTCCGCGCGCCCGTCATCGTGCACCCGGGCGATCGCCACGCCCGTCTCGTCGCACGAACTCTCGATCCCCAGAACGGTCCTCATGAACTGTCTCCTCCTCCCGCGTCGGGTCCGTGGTGCGCCGGACGCACCATCAGGTGCGCGTCGGCCATGCTCGGACGGTAGTACCGGGGCCGTAGCCCCACCACCTCGAAACCGTGGGCCTCGTAGAGCGCGCGGGCCGGGACGTTGTCGGTCCGCACGTCCAGGACCACCGGGGCCGCCTCCGCGTCCGCCACCGCGAGCAGGCGACGCAGCATCGTGCGCCCGATCCCCCGACCCCGGAAGGCCGGATCGACGCCGATGGTGTGGACCTCGAACTCACGGTCCCCCGCCCGCCCGAGTGCCGCCAGCACGGCGTACCCGACCAGCGTGCCCTCCGACCGGGCGGCCAGACAGGTGGTGTGCCCGGAGCCGATCTCGGACAGGAACGATGCGGCAGACCACGGTCCGTCACCGCGGAAGAGCACTCGTTCGAGTTCCGCGCACCGCATCGCGTCGCCCGCGACCAGCGGATCGTAGACGACCCCGTCCACGGCGCCGCCGCCCGGCACCGGACCGCTCACCGCGGTGGCCCTCCGGCCTCGACGCCCCGCAACGCCGGGGACGGCTCCACCCGGCGT
>NZ_JAALEA010000184.1 GCF_014145145.1 Dietzia cercidiphylli | reverse complement strand
CTGGCGAGCTCGCGCTCGTTGACCGCGGCGGTGGCACGGGTGGCCGGGGTCGCCTGCGTGGCCAACCAGACCGCCCGCCGGGAGGGATCGCTCAGCCACAGGTCCGCCAGGTGGTCGAGGAAGTCGTTCAGCAGTTCCGGCCAGTCCAGCGCGGGGATCTTCTGCGCGAAACGCTCGATCTCCTCGATCACCCCGTGGGCGTCCTGGCGGTCCAGCTCGCACACCAGGACGTACTTGTTGGCGAAGAACTGGTACAGCGTCCCGATGGGGACCCCCGCGCGGGAGGCCACCTCCTCGCAGGTGAACGAGTCGAAACCCACCTCGACCAGGACGTCCCGCGCCGAGGACAGCAGCGCCTGGAACTTGCGCCGGCTCCTCTCCTGGATGGGCCGGCGGCGGGGCACCAGGATGTTCGGCTCGTCCTGGACGGCCTCGTCCGCGGGATCCCGTGCTGGTTTCTGCACTCGCTCGGGCGGGTCGGTCGGCATGGGTGGCGTCAGCCCTCCGTGGGTTCGGGCAGTTCCACACCGAGGAGCTTCGCGAGCATCGCCACGTGGCCCTTGGCCCGGACGTTGTACCGGGCGAGGGAGAGCGTCCCGTCTGACTCCACGGCGAACGTCGAGCGGATCACGCCCATCACGGTCTTGCCGTAGTTCTTCTTCTCCCCGAACGCACCCCACTCGGTGAGCATGGTCTTGTCCGGGTCGGACAGCAGGGGGAACGTGATGCCGTGCTTGTCCCGAAAACGCACGAGCTTGGCCGGCGGGTCGGGCGACACCCCCACCACCCCGATCCCGGCCTCCCGTAGCTCCTGGAGGGCCCCTTCGAAGTCCACGGTCTCCGTGGTACATCCGGGCGTCATGGCGGCCGGGTAGACGTACAGCACCACGCGTCCGTGCGCGGCGAGCAGGTCCGCCAGCGACGTGGGGGTTCCGTCGGCGTCGGGGAGGGTGAAGGCGGGGGCGGTCTGGCCCACCTCGAGCCGTGGTGTGGTCACCGGTGCTCCTGAAGTCGGGTCGGGGTGTGTGATCACTCCAACCTATCCGATGCGTCGGCGCGCGGGCGCGGATCGCCGACGGGTGCAGTAGCGTGGGCGGGGTCCAGAATCCGCGGCTAACCGCGTGACGAGCGATCGACGGAGGTCTCGTGTCCAGGAGTTACGACAGCATCGAAGGCGACATCGCCAAGGCGCGTGACGATCTCGCGACGACGTTGGACGAGATCGTCGACCGGGTCAATCCCAAGAACCTCGCCGAAGAGGGCAAGGAGAGGGCCGTCGCCGCCCTCACCGATCCCCGGGTCCTCGCGGTGCTCGGCGGATTCGCGGCGCTGGTCATCGGGGGCATCACGGTGTCCATGGCCAACAAGCGCAAGGAACGTCGGCGCATCGAGGCCTACCTCGAGGCGCGTCGGGCTCTCTGAGCGGCCGCCGCGCACCACAGCCCATCGAGAAGAGCGTTTCGCACATTCCCACTCGGGAAACGTGTGCGGAACGATCTTCTCGTTGCATCACGGGGGTCCCGCCCGCGCAGCCGACACGACAAAGCCCCGGGTCGTGGACCCGGGGCTTTCCCTGCTGTGCGCCATCAGGGACTCGAACCCCGAACCCGCTGATTAAGAGTCAGCTGCTCTGCCAATTGAGCTAATGGCGCCTGCGTGGTGCGAGAGAAACAGTAACAGGACACCGGGGGCAACACGAAATCGCCTGTTCAGGGCGGGGGTGGCCGGTGTGCGGCGGCGCATCCTTAACCAATTCGATATGGAATGCAATGATTTTCCCAGGCATACTGGGGATAACTGCTCGCCGGTCCTGTCGACGTCCGGGGGGAGATGACGCTCGGAAGGGGCCATTAGTGAACTTGCGCCACACGGATCGGACCAGACGACGGGACCCGGGTTCCCGGTCGAGATCCCGTCTCGCTCTGGCCGCCGTGGTCGCCGGTTCGCTCGTGTTGACGGGGTGCACGATCGGCGCCGGTGGCGCGGGTGAGGCCCAGGTCGCCGAGGCACCGGCGGAGCCGGCCGCGGTCATCGACCTGTCGGTCGAGGACGGATCATCCGACGCCAACCCCGCCGAGCCCGTGGTCCTCACCGCCAGCGACGGTCGCCTCGACACCGTGGTCATGCGGAATCCGGAGGGCGTCCAGGTCCAGGGCGAGTTCAACCCCGACCTGACGGAGTGGCGGACCACCGAGGACCTGGGTTACTCCCGTCAGTACACGCTCGAGTCCACCGCGACCGACGAGGACGGCCTGGTCACGCGGAAGAACGTCACGTTCAGCACCCTCACCCCGCGCATCATGACGGCGGCCTACCTCACCACAGGTCAGGGCTCGACGGTGGGCATCGGTCAGCCGGTCGCGGTGATGTTCGACGAGCCGATCTCGGATCGCCGTGCCGCCCAGGACAACATCCACATCCGTACCGAACCCGAGGTCGAGGGCGCCTTCTACTGGGTCTCCAACCAGGAGGTCCGGTGGCGTCCGGCCGAGTACTGGGCGCCGGGTACCACCATCGACGTCCACGTGGACATCTACGGCGAGGATCTGGGCGGCGGCATGTACGGCCAGGAGGACGCGCGCAGCGACTTCCGGATCGGCGACGCGGTCATCTCCCGGGTGGACGACTCGACCAAGCAGATCGTGATCGAGCGCAACGGCGAGGTGGTCAAGACCATGCCCACCTCGATGGGCAAGCCCGACACCCCGACCCCCAACGGCACGTATGTGATCGGCGAGAAGCTCGCCTCGATGGTCATGGACTCCTCGACCTACGGCGTTCCTGTCGACTCGCCGGAGGGCTACCGGACCCCGGTCCAGTACGCCACGCGGATGTCATACAGCGGCATCTTCGTCCACGCCGCGCCGTGGTCCGTCTGGGCGCAGGGTAGCCAGAACGTGAGCCACGGGTGCCTCAACGTCACGACGGCGGACGCCAAGTGGTTCTACGACAACGCCAAGCGCGGCGACATCTTCGAGGTCACCGGCACGGTCGGCCCGACGCTTCCGGGGTGGGACGGTCTGGGCGACTGGAACGTCCCGTGGGAGACCTGGAAGGCCGGTAACGCAGACGCGGGCACGGCCTGACATGGGCACGGCCTGAGGCCCGAGCCCCCCTCAGCGGGGGCGGACGCGCAGTGCTCAGCGTGATCGATCGGGATCCCGGTCGTCGCGGCGTTCGGCGGCCCTGAACAGTGCGCGGCCGGGAGCCGCGGAGACGCCGTGTGCGAGGGTGCTGGCCACCACGACCAGGGTGCCCACACCCAGCAACAGCGGATCCGGACCTGCTCTGGACGCCTCCTCGGTCAGATAGAACACCGCCGCGACCCCGACCGGTCCGAACCAACCGAGGAACGCCGCGTCGCGGACACGCAATCCGAGCGGCCGCATGAGGGCGAGAAGCACCGGCGGGCGCCGGAGGACGAGCACGGCGGCCGTGAGAAACACCGCCCCCCACCCCAACTGCTCCCACTGCTGCCACGGCAGCATCGCTCCGAGGACGAGGAAGAACGGCAGCACCGCGAACTGGTTGACCGCCTCATCGATCTCCACCTCCACCTGCCTCTCGTCTCCGACGCTGGTCAGGTTGAAGGCCAACCCCGAGACGAAGGCCGCGAAGACCCCGTTGACCCCCAGCAGGCCGGAGCCACCGAGGACCAGCAGCGCCAGGAGCAGGGTGAACAGCAGGATCGGGCCGTTCTCCGCAGCGTGGTGACGTTCTGAGAAATGCAGAGCTCTGGCCGCCGACACTCCGGCGAGGACGCCCAACCCCAGGGCGCCGAGGATCTGCCAGCCGATCTCCGCGGCGGCCTGCCCGGCGGTGAGGGGGGTCGCAACGGCGAGCGCGACCACGACCAGGGGAAGGGCCAATCCGTCGTTCGCCCCCGACTCCAGTGACAGCAGTTGCCGGTCGTCTTCGGGCAGGTCCCTCTCGGCGGCGTCGCCGGTCACCGCGGCGGAGGAGAGGACGGGATCCGTGGGACAGATCGCGGTGCCGAAGAGCAGCGCCACCGCGAAGGGGATGCCCAACGCCCAGATCGCGAGACCGGTGGAGATCAGCGCCATCGCGGGCATCACCACCACCAGGAGGAGCGTCAAGCGTCGCCAGTGACGGCGGATCGCAGAGAAGGGGTAACGGAGAGCCACACCCATCACGGAGATGCCCAGAAGGATCTCCGCGCCGCGATGGAGCGTCGAGGGGTCGGTGACGATGTCGGGGACGTCGAGAACCCCGAGGACCACGGGTCCCAGGACTATGCCGACCCCGAGTGCGATGAGCGGCTCCGACACGGGCCACCGGTGAAGTCGCGCGGACACGGCGACGATCACGACGCCGAGCGCCCCGACGGTCGCGAGCAACAGATCGAGTGTGGACACGGGCCCTCCAGGTCAGTCGCGTCCACCGCACCATAGGCAACCCCCGGCGGTCGCGCCATCGGTCCCTCTCGTCCCGCGGTGGACCGCGCGAATGCCGAGGGGGCGCGAATGGAAAGGTGGGTGCATGACCGTCGAGCGTGAGATCACCCGGCCCACCGATCTGGCCCGCGGTCGCCGACTCGATTCGGCTGCGGTCGGCTGGACCCGCACCCCGCTACACCGCACCGCCATCGCCGGGTGGGGGCGCACCAAGCGCTGGGAGTACTGGGGCATCGTGACCGACCGGTTCGTGGTGGGACTCACCGTGGCCGGACTCGACTACCTGTCCACCTGCGCGGTCTACGTCCTGGACCGCCGTACCGGGGTGGAGACCACCCGCAGCGGGGTCAGCCCGCTCGTCCGGCCCGCCTTCAGCGATGAAGCGGGGGTGGGGACCGTGCACGCGTCGGCCGGCCTGGGTTCGGGTCGGGTGGGAATAGAGATCGACGACGACGAGGCCGCCACCGCGATCCGTGTACGCGCGACCGGCCTCCTTGTGGACCTGGAAATCACCCGACCGGGCCACGACAGTCTCGGAGTGGTGGTGCCGTGGAGTGAGCGGCGCTTCCAGTACACCCTCAAGGATCTCGCCAACCCCGTCACCGGCTCGGTGACCCTCGACGGGGTCGCCCGCGATCTCGGGACCGGGTGGGCGGTCCTGGACCGCGGGCGCGGGCGGTGGCGGTACGCCACCCGATGGAACTGGGGAGCGGGCAGCGGCGTGGTCGACGGTGTGCCGTGTGCGCTCCAGGTGGGGGGCCGGTGGACGGACGGGACCGGGTCCACGGAGAACGGGATCCTCGTGGACGGCAGACTGCACAAGATCGGCGAGGATCTGCGGTGGGTCTATGACCTGGCGGATCCGGCGGCCGCCTGGCGGGTCCACGGCGAGCGACTGGACGTCACGCTCACCCCGTTCCACCTCCGCCGGGACATCACCGAGTTCGGGATCCTGGCCGTGCGCACCCACCAGGCCTTCGGCACCTGGCACGGGACCGGGATTCTCGACGACGGCACCACCGTGCGCCTGGACGGCCTGACCGGGTGGGCGGAGGAGTCGCGTAACCGTTGGTAGGGCGCGGGGGTGGTGTGCGGTGGACGACCCAACGGGACAGGGCCCGGACCGTGAGGTCCGGGCCCTGTGCTCGGGGTGGCTGACGGGACTCGAACCCGCGACAGCCAGGATCACAACCTGGTGCTCTACCAACTGAACTACAGCCACCATCGCCGTTCTCGCGAACAGCGTTGACGATGCTACCCGGTCTGGGTCCCGGTCAGGAAATCGGCAGGTGTCGACGCCTACCGGGCCCGCGCACGGGAGGTCGGACGCTCAATCTACGGGGGGCAGGGCGCCGGCCGCGGCGCGCACCTCGTCGGTGGTCGGGCCGGGCTGGGGGACGAACGCCGTGGCGCGGTAGTACTTCAGCTCGCGGATCGACTCCTTGATGTCCGCCAGGGCGCGGTGGGACATGCCCTTCTCGGGCTGGCCGAAGTAGATGCGCGGATACCAGCGGCGGCACAGCTCCTTGATCGAGCTCACGTCGATCATCCGGTAGTGCAGGTAGGAGTTGAGCTCGGGCATGTCCCGGGCGAGGAACCCGCGGTCGGTGCCGATCGAGTTGCCGGCCAGGGGAGCGGTCCCGCTGACCGGGACCCAGGCGCGGATGTAGTCGAGGACCTCTTTCTCGGCCTCCGCCACCGTCACGGCGGAGGCGCGGATCTCCTCGGTCAGGCCCGACGAGGAGTGCATGTCCCGCACCACCGGGAGCATCGCGGCCAGCTTGGCGTCCGAGGCGTGGATGACGATGTCCACGCCGTCGCCCAGGACGTTGAGTTCGGAGTCGGTGACCAGGGCCGCGATCTCCACCAGTGCGTCGTTCGCGGTGTCGAGGCCGGTCATCTCGCAGTCGATCCACACGATCCGGTCGTTCTTGGACTCCTTGTGGGGCGTCGGGCTCGACGACGCGACAGGGGTGGGACCGGGGTTCGACTCTGGCATCGCTCGACTATATCGCCGAGCGACCGCCCGACCGGACCCGGAGGATCAGCCCTCCGCCTGCCCCTCGCCGAGCTTGGCGTAGAACCGCCCCACGATCGGGGCCATGACCCCGCGCGGGGTGTAGTTGCCCGCCACGGACATGGCCTGGCCCAGGGGGCCCGGGACCACGCGCATCTTGTTCCGCGCGAGCGCGTCCAGGGAGATCCGTGCGGTGTACGTGGTGTCCACCCAGAAACGATCGGGGACCAGGCGGTCGACGAAGGTCTTGTCCTCCTCGACGATCTCCTCGGTGCGCACCGGTCCGGGCGCCAGAAGCGTCACGTTGACCCCGGAACCCTTGAGCTCCCCGCGCAGCGACTCGGAGAAGGTGTTGAGGAACGCCTTGGTGGCGGCGTAGGTGGCGTTGTTGGGGATCGGCATGTTGCCGGCCGCCGAGCCCACGTTGAGGATCGCGCCCGAGCCACGGGAGACCATCCCGGGCAGGACGGCCAGTACGAGGTCGTGGCAGGCCACGGCGTTGACCTGCACCTGGCTCTTCTCGTAGTGGGGGTCGAGCGCGGCGACCGGCCCGAATGAGGCGATGCCGGCGTTGTTGCACAGGATCGAGATCTCGCGGACCGCGAGCTCCTCCAGCAGCGGTGCCCGCTCGGCCGGATCGGACAGGTCGCAGGCCCGCACCTCGACCGTCACCCGGAACTGGCTCTCCAACCGCTCCTTGAGTTCCTGCAGCACCTCGCCGCGCCGCGCCACCACGATCAGGGAGTGGCCGCGGCGGGCCAACTCGGCGGCCAGCGCCATGCCGATCCCGGAGGAGGCGCCGGTGACGACAGCACGATTCGTCGTTGTGGGCAGGGGAAGCGGCATCATGCGTCCTCGGGTCAGGTGGTCAGGGCCGAGGGTGAGCGTACCGGCGAGGGCGCTGAACGGGGGAGTGGGTGACGACGACGTGCGCGGCCCCGGCGATGGTGGGCACCCACCACCCGGGCGGATCAATTGTCGCCGGTGATCACCCCTGGCGGAACGGGAGCGCTCCCTCGTGGTCTGTCTTGTCGCTCGCCGAGTCGTGATCGCCCGCGGCGGGGTCGCGCGCGGCCGTGCCCAGAAGCCTGCAGAGAACGTAGAAGAGCGGGCCCAGCACCAGGCTTCCGCCGAGCCAACTGAAGAAGTCGTCCGGTGACGCGAGGTGGGCACCGGTCGACAGTGAGAGGAGCACCACCAGGCCGATGATGAGGACAAGACCCCTGCGCGCCACTGGATCGGTTGATCTGCGGAGGCTACGCAATGCGATGAGAACCGCGACAGCGGGCAACGCGCCGGTCAGGGCCAACCACGCCGACCACGCCACAGCTACCTCGCATTCACCGAATGTGCACCGACCATACCAGCGGAAATGGACCCGCCACCGGCCCTTTCGAGGCCTCAGACGAACCGCTGGGCACTAGGTTCTAGGGCGTGAGCAGCACCGGGACACCGCCCCCTCCAGAGACCGCCGCCTCGTCGTCGTCGTTGTCACCCGATCTCCGCCCCGCCACCCGCGGCCAGGTCTTCTCGTGGGCGATGTGGGACTGGGGGTCGGCGGCGTTCAACGCGGTGATCGTCACCTTCGTCTTCTCCGTCTACCTCACCGACTCGGTGGGGGCGGACCTCGACGGACCGTTCTCGGCCGCCACCTGGCTGTCGATCTCGATCGCGCTGGCCGGGCTGGTGATCGCGCTGACCGCGCCGGTGATGGGCCAGCGCGCGGACCGGGGCGGCCGTCGCCGGCGGTCGCTGGCCATCTGGACCTACCTCACGGTCGCGCTGACCGCGCTGATGTTCCTCGTCGACTCCGACGCGCCCTACCCGTGGTTCTTCGTCGGACTTCTGCTGCTCGCGCTGGGGTCCATCACGTTCGAGTTCGCCGAGGTGTCCTACTTCGCGATGCTCCGGCAGGTCTCCACCCCGGCCACCGTGGGGCGGGTCTCCGGGTTCGGGTGGGCGATGGGCTACTTCGGCGGGATCTTCCTGCTGCTCGCCGCGTTCCTGGGCTTCATCTCCGGGGACGGCGACGAGCGGGGACTGCTGGGCATCTCCACCGACGGCGGCCTCAACGTGCGGCTGGTGTGCCTGGTCGCGGCGGTGTGGTTCGCGGTGTTCGCGCTGCCGGTGCTGCGGTCGGTGCCGGAGAACCGGCCCCGAGGGAAGAAGGGCGACGACGACGACGAGGTGGGCTTCGTCGAGTCGTACCGCATCCTCTGGCGGGATCTCAAGGCCCTGTCGCGCCGGGACCCGCGGACCGTGAAGTTCCTCGTGGCCAGCGCGATCTTCCGCGACGGGCTGGCGGGGGTGTTCACCTTCGGGGCGATCCTGGCGGTCACCGTGTACGGGCTCGCGCCGGGGGATGTGCTGATCTTCGGGGTGGCGGCCAACGTGGTGGCGGCCCTGGGGGCGGCGGTCGCGGGAGTCGTGGACGACCTCGTGGGGCCCAAGGCGGTGATCATCGGCTCTCTCGCGGCGATGCTCGGCACGATGACCGTCCTGCTGTTCGTCGACGGCACCGCCATGTTCTGGCTCTTCGGCCTGCTCATGTGCCTGTTCGTGGGCCCGGCCCAGTCGGCGTCGCGCTCGTTCCTGGCCCGGCTGGCCCCGCCCGGCAGCGACGGCCAGATGTTCGGGCTCTACGCCACCACCGGGCGTGCGATCTCGTTCCTCGCCCCGGCGCTGTTCGGCCTGTTCACGTGGGGGTTCGGCACCGACCGCGCGGGAATCGCCGGGATCGCCCTGGTCCTGCTCGTGGGCCTGCTCCTGCTGCTGCCCGTCAAGACCCCGACCCGCTCCGAGGCGTCGATCACGTGGGCGGGCTCCGCTTGACCCCGGGTCGCTCCGCGCGGTGACCCGCTCCTCGTCGTCCCGCGTTCGCGCCCTTCCCGCCCTTCCCGCCCCGGCAAGTCAGAGCCTGCCGGACGTCAGCAGGTCCAGCACTCCGGCGGCGTCGTCGACGATGTCTGAGAAGCCCGCCTCTCGGAGCTCGGCGTCACCGATGCCGCCCGTGCGCACGGCCACCGAGCGGATGCCGAGCGTGGTGGCGGCGACGGCGTCCCAGGTCGCGTCGCCCACCATGACCGCGTCCGCTGCGTCGACGCCGGAGCGCTCGAGGGCGATCGCCACGATGGTGGGGTCGGGCTTGGCGGTGTCGACGTCCTCGCCGGTGGTCACGGCGTCCACGTACTCGTCGACATCCAGCAACGCGCGCGCCTCGGCGAACTCCGACGGCGGGGCCGAGGTGGCGAGCACGGTGACCCACCCCTGCTCCTTGGCGCCGCGCACGAGCTCGCGGGCACCCGGCAGGAGGCGGAGCGAGTCCCCGGCCTCGGCGTAGTACTCCGAATGCAGATCTTTGGCCCGCCCCGCCACGCGATCGCGGTCCTCGTCGTCGTCGACCCCCGCGATGTCCAACAGCTCGCCCACCAACGTGGATCCGTCCTTGCCGATCCGGTGGTGCACCTCAACGAAGGGCACCGGCGCGCCCGCCGCGGCCAGGGCCCGGTGCCAGGTCCACACGTGGACGTAGGTGGAGTCGACCAGGGTGCCGTCGACGTCGAGAAGCAGGGCGCGCGGTGAGGTGGTCATGCGTCCGACCGTGCCCGGCCCCCGTGCGGGAGGCAACCGGTGGCGACAGGGCTGTGCCCGGCGCACCCTCGGATCCATGACACGTTTCGGATACACCCTCATGACCGAACAGTCCGGCCCCAAGGAACTCGTGCGCTACGCGGCCAAGGCCGAGCAGGCGGGATTCGACTTCGAGGTGGCCTCGGACCACTACTTCCCGTGGCTGTCCTCGCAGGGGCACGCGCCGTATGTGTGGAGCGTCCTGGGCGCCGTGGCGCACGTGACCGAGCGGGTGGACCTGTGCACGTACGTGACCTGCCCGATCCTGCGCTACCACCCCGCGGTGGTGGCACAGAAGGCCGCGACCGTGCAGATCATGTCCGATGGCCGGTTCATGCTGGGCATCGGTGCGGGGGAGAACCTCAACGAGCACGTGGTGGGGCAGCGGTGGCCCTCGATCGACGAGCGCCACGAGATGACGGTGGAAGCGCTGGAGATCATTGGCGAGCTGTTCGACGGCGGCCTGGTGACCTACTCCGGCGAGCACTTCCGCGTGGACTCGGCCCGCCTGTGGGACCTGCCCGAGACGCGGGTGCCGATCGGCGTGGCCGCCGGCGGGGAGAAGGCCGTGGCCCGGCTCGGGCCGCTCGCCGACCATCTCATCGCCACCGAGCCGGAACCCGCCCACATCGAGGGCTGGAACGCGCTCGAGGGGCAGAAGCGGATCGGTGACGGCGCCCGCGCGATCGCCCAGATCCCCATCAGCTGGGACCCCGACTCGGAGAAGGCGGCCGTCGAGCGCGCACACGACCAGTTCCGCTGGTTCGCCGGAGGCTGGGCCGCCAACGCCGACCTGCCGACCACCGCCGGGTTCGCCGCCGCCACCAAGTTCGTCCGGCCCGAGGACGTGGCCGAGCAGCTGGCGTGCGGCCCTGACCTGGACGCGATCGTCGAGAAGGTGCGGCCCTACTGGGAGGCCGGGTACACCGACGTCGCGCTGATCCAGATCGGCGATGAGACCCTGGACCGGTTCTTAGAGGAGGCGGCCGAGCCGCTGCTCGCGCGGCTGCGGGAGGCCTCCCCGAGCTGAGGCGGCCCGGTTCCGCCGGGGCCATCGATAAGAGCGTTTCGCACACTTGTACTCGACCGATGTGTGCGAAACGCTCTTATCGATGGCGGGACCTCTGGCGGGGCCGCATGAGCCGGCGCGCCCTCACCCGCGCCCTCTCCTGCGGGGTCTTCCGCCCAACCTCGTGCCGGGCGGGGTTCTAGCCGTCGGCTCCGGGCAGGTAGTCGTCGGTCGTGGCGGTGGCGCCGTCGATCTCGGTCTCCAGCAGTCCGTTCTGGTACATCCACGTCGCGTACGCCGCCCAGTCCTCGGCCGACTGCCGGCCGAAACCGTCCTCGGGCAGCAGCGCGAGGGTGGCGTCGATCATCAGCTCCAGCACGTCCGGGTCGTAGGAACCCTCGGTCTCGGGGGTGAGGGAGTCGATGGCGACCCGGCGGTCGTCCAGAGCCGTGGCCTGGCCGGCCGCGGTGCCGGCGAGGAAGGCCCGCACGCGCTCGGCGTAGTCGGCGTCCTCGACGAGGCGGCTCGGGTTGGCGATGATCACCAGCTCCGCGTAGTCCGGAACTCCGAGCTCCGTGGCCGGCATCACCACGAAATCGCCCTGAGCGGTGAGTTCGACCCCCTCGATGTTGCGGAAGGCCCCGAAGATCGCGTCCACCTGGTCGGTCAGGAGCGCCTGGTTGAGGCTCTGCTGCACGTTGGGGGCGGAAATCGAGCCCGGGTCGATCCCTGCCTCCCGGGCGATGAAGTCGAGGGTCGGCTGCTGGGAGGCCAGACCCGACAGCCCCACGGTCTTGCCCTCCAGGTCGGCTGCGGTGGTGATCCCGGACTCCGTCCTGGCGATCAGCGAGGTCAGCGACGTGGGTATCAGGGCGGCGACCGAGACCACGTCGAGGCCCTGCTCCGCGGCGATGAGGGTGTCGGGCTCATACGAGATGGCCAGGTCCGCACGTCCCAGGGACACCTCCCGCGCGGCGTCGGCCGTGTTGGCGGGCGTCATGAACGTCACGTCGACGCCGGCGTCGTCGTAGGCGCCGGTCTGCTGCGCGGTGTACAGGGCCACATGGTCGGGATTGGGGCTCCAGTCGAGCAGGACGCTGACCGGTGCGGCGGCGGTCGCGTCCGGCTCGGCGTCGTCCGGGGCCGCCTGACAACCGGTCAGAGCCACCGCGGCAGCGGCCGCGATCGCGAGCATGCGCACCCCGGGCCTCGTGCGGGCCTGGCGTGGGGTCTTCGTGGGTCGTGGGTGAGTCATGATGGGTTCCTTTCCCCGGTGGGAGTGTTCCAAGGGCAGATGAGGCGTTCGAGGATGGTCACGCTGGCCAGCAGGACGCTGGACATGATCGTCAGCACGACCACCTGGGCAAAGACGAAATCGGTCTGGAGCCGGGGGATGGCCTGGAGCATGAGGTAGCCCAGGCCGTTGGTCGAGCCCGTGTACTCGGCGAAGACCGCGGCGACCGGGGCGAAGGTGACCGAGACGCGCAGTCCCGCGAAACCGCGTGGGGCGGCGTAGGGCAGACGCACCCGCCAGAAGAGCGACCACCTGGTGGCGTGCAGGCTCCGCAGCGTGTCGATCAACCTGGTGTCGACCGTGCGGACACCGGAGAGAAGGTTGAGCGCGACGGGGAAGAAACACAGCAGGGCGACAACGATGACCTTCGGTGCCATCCCGTAGCCCAGGGAGATCGTCAGCAGCGGGCCGATCACGATGACCGGGATGGCCTGGGAGGCGACCAGCAGGGGGGTCATGGCCTGCCCGACGGTGGGTACGAAGGCGCTGATGATCACCACGACCAGCGCGACGACCACCCCGAGGACCACCCCGATGAGAGTCTCGGTGGCGGTGAGCAGCGTGGCGGAACCGAGCCGGTCGGGCCAGGTGCTCACGAGCGAGTCGAGCACGGCGAGGGGCGCGGGGATCACGTAGTCCGGCACCAGCTCGAGCGCGGTGACCGTGATCCAGGCGGCGAGCACCAGCAGGACCGTGACGCAGGCGGGAGCAGCGGACCGGAGGAATCGCACGGTCATCGGGCGGTTCCGCCTTCGGCCAGATGCGATTCCCGGGCCAGTGCCTGGAGTACTTCCCGGCGGGCTGCGGCGAACGCCTCGTCGCCGAGGAGGACCTCGCGGGGGCGGTCGTCGCCGAACCATCCCGGCCAGGTGGAGACCACACGCGCCGGGGCGTCGGCCTCGTACCGTGCCAGCAGGACCACACGTTCGGCGAGGAGCAGCGCCTCATCGACGTCGTGGGTGACCATGACGAGCGTGGCCGAGGTCCCGGTGAGGGTCTCGCGCAGCCACTGTTGGACGTCGGCGCGGGTGATCGCGTCGAGCGCGCCGAGCGGCTCGTCGGCCAGCAGCACGGGTTTGCGCGCCAGCAGGGCGCGCGCGAGTGCGCCGC
>NZ_JAALEA010000183.1 GCF_014145145.1 Dietzia cercidiphylli | reverse complement strand
CGCCACCGGCGATCGCGGCGTGCTCGTCGGCCAGCCGCTCGTGCAGGGCCTCGCGCTCGTCCTCCGGCGCCGCTGCGAGCGTGCGCTTGTGCAGGATGCCCACCGCCGCCTTGGCGCCCATCACGGCCACCTCCGCATCGGGCCACGCGAACACGGCGGAGGCGCCCAGCGCGCGCGAGTTCATGGCGATGTAGGCCCCGCCGTAGATCTTTCGGGTGACCAGCGTGACGCGGGCGACGGACGCCTCCGCGAAGGCGTGCAGCAGTTTGGCGCCACGCCGGACGACGCCCTCCCACTCCTGGGAGACCCCGGGGAGGTAACCGGGGACGTCGACCACGACGAGAAGCGGTACGCCGAACGCGTTGCACAGGCGGACGAACCGGGAGGCCTTCTCGGCGGACTCGGAGTTGAGGCAACCCCCCAGGCGGAGCGGGTTGTTGGCGATCACGCCGACCGTGCGGCCCGACATCCTGCCGAAGCCCACGACGATGCTGGGCGCCCACTTGGCCTGGAGCTCCTCGAAGGTCGTGCTCCCGTCCAACTCGGACGAGTCGAGGATGCCGTGGACGAGGGGACGCACGTCGTAGGCACGCTTGGGTGACTCCGGGAGCAACCCCGCCAGATCCGTGTGGTCGCCCTCGAGCGCCCGCAGATCGAACTCACCCTGCGCGGACAGGAGGTTCACCAGCCGCCTCGCGCGGTGCAGAGCGTCCCGCTCGTCAGCGGCGGCGATGTGACACACGCCGGACTTGCGGTGGTGGACGTCCTGGCCGCCTAGGCCCTCCATGTCCACCTGTTCCCCGGTGACGGAGCGGACCACGTCGGGTCCGGTGACGAAGATCTTGCCCGCCGGCGCCATGATCACGACGTCCGTGAGCGCGGGGCCGTACGCGGCACCGCCGGCGGCGGGCCCGAGCACGACCGAGATCTGCGGCACGTGGCCCGAGGCGCGGACCATGGCCTCGAAGACCAGGCCGACCGCGTGCAGCGCCTCGACGCCCTCGGCGAGTCGTGCCCCTCCCGAGTGCCACACGCCCACGACGGGCAGGTGCTCGTCGATGGCGGTGTCGATCGCGTGGACGATGTGACGGCACCCGTCCAGGCCCATCGCGCCACCCATGACGGTGGCGTCGGTGGCATAGGCGATCGTGGGTTCGCCGTCGATCAGGCCCCGCGCGGCGAGCGCGCCCGACGCGTCGGGTTCCGTGAGGAACTCCAGTGATGCCGGATCGAAGAGGTTCTCGAGCCGGGCGACGGGGTCGCGCGGGTCGATCTGGGTGTTCTGGTCCACGGTGCTCGTGATGGTCATCGAATGCAGTCCTTTCCGCGGCGCACCTCCCGGATGGGAGGGTGCGCTCCTTATGGACCCCCGGACTGGCTGGTGTGGGGGAGGCGAGCGATCCGGGACCCCCGTCCCTGATCGCGCCTTCCGCCCGTCACCCCGCGTGACGCGGGGTGCTCTCGTGTGTCGGGTCCCGGACGTGGGGTGGAGACGCGGGCTCGTCTGGTGCACCGACCGCACCTTCGGCCCTGAACGCGTCCCCGCCCCGTGCTCCGGGACGTGGTGTCAGCTCTGGTCGATCTTCTGGATGTAGTCGACCGCATCCTGCACAGTACGCAACTTGGCGAGGTCCTCGTCCGGGATCTCCACCCCGTAGCGGTCCTCCGTCTGGACCGCGATCTCCACCATGGAGAGCGAATCGATGTCCAGATCGTCCACGAAGGACTTCTCCGGGGTCACCTCGGAAGGCTCGATTCCGGTGACCTCCTCGACGATCTCCGCAAGTCCGGAGATGATCTCGGCCTCGGTGCGTGCCATGTGGTGTCCTTTCTGGTGGTGTCGTCGCGCCCGGTCGGGCACGGCGGGGTCGTCATGACGCGACCGCCGGGCGAGGCCGGCGACCGCGGGTTCGTGGGGGTGGTCTACGCGCCGCTGAGTGCGGGGACGGCGTCGAGCGCGTCCTCCAGGTCCTCGGGCGTGGTGACGCCGTGCCGGGGCACCTCGCGCATCATGCGCTTGGCCAGGCCGACGAGCGCCCCGGACGGGGGGAGCTCGACGAACGCGTCCACGCCGAGCTTGAGCATGGTCTGCGTGCACAGGTCCCAGCGGACCGGATGGGTGATCTGCGAGATCACGCGGTCCACGGCGTCCCTGCCCGAGGTGACGACCATGCCGTCGGCGTTCGAGAGCAGGGTCAGCTCGGGATCCCGGACCTCGATCGTGTCCGCGAGGGCGCGGAACCTCTCGACGGCGGACCCCATGTGCCGCGTGTGGAACGCCCCGGCCACGTCGAGGCGGCGCAGGCGGGCGCGGCTCGGAGGGTTCTGCTCGAGCGCGTCACACGTCTCGAGCGGGCCGGCGGCCACGATCTGCCCGGCGCCGTTGCGGTTGGCGGGCTCCAGGCCGGCGTTCTCCAGGGCGAGCAGGACGTCGGCCTCGACCCCTCCCAGGACGGCGATCATCCCGGTCGGCCGGTCGGCACAGGCCCGTGACATCGCGGCGCCCCGGACCGACGCCAGGCGGAGCGCGTCCGCCTCCGAGACCACACCGGCGATCGCGAGCGCCGCGACCTCACCGATGGAGTGCCCGGCGACGATCGTATCGGCGGGCACCTGGCCCCGTCGACGGAGCTCTGCGGTTCCGAGCAACGCGGAGGCGACCACCAGCGGTTGGGTGACCGCGGTGTCGGTGATCTCCTGCAGGGTCGCGGTGGTGCCCAGGCGTTCGAGATCGAGTCCACTCGAGGCGGACCACTCGTCGAGGCGGGCCGAGGCGCCGGGTAGCTCGAGCCATGGCGCGAGCATTCCGGCTTTCTGGGACCCTTGTCCGGGGGCGGTGAGGCAAAGCACGAGTATCAGACAACACGTGTTGCCCTCCCTCGGATGATGTTCTCGTAACCAGAAACACCGGCCGGATTTTGTGGGGTTCCCACAAATCCGGTGTTGAGTGGGTCGACATCTCTGTGAGTGGAGTTTTCGTTACAGGGTGTGACGAGAGTGATTGTTTAGCTGTCCTGAGGGCTTCGTTCGGCGAACTTGCCGAGGACGAGGGCTATCCGGAGGACAAAAGCCTCCCTCGCGTCAAGCGGGTCGAACTCGGTGATCTGGCTCACTCGTTTGAGGCGATACCGCACGGTGTTGGGATGGACATACAACCCGCGCGCACACGCCTCCACGTGACCACCCGAGTCCAGGTAGGCCCTCAGGGTCTCCTCGAGGGACGGATCGGCGCCCCGGAGCGGGGTGACGATCCGCTCCACCAGCATCCCCGCCGCCCCGCGGTCCCCGCCCAGGACCCGCTCCGGCAACAGGTCGATCGCCGCCACCGGGCGGGGGGCGCCGGGCCACCCGGTCGCGGCCG
>NZ_JAALEA010000182.1 GCF_014145145.1 Dietzia cercidiphylli | reverse complement strand
CCCCCCGCCACGACGCCTCCGCGGCCGCGACGGATCCGCCGACCACCGCGGCGGGCAACCCCCGGACCGTGCGACCGGCGGTGTCGACCAGGCCGAGCTGGCGGGTCAGGTCCGCGCCGCGGTCGATCACCCGCAGAACGAACTTCCGGGCCGGCTTGCCGCCGGATCCCCCGATCGGGTGGATCTCGCAGGGGACCGAGAACAGCGAGTCGAGTTCCCCGGACAGTCGGTCGGCGATCTCGCCCGAATCGACCTCCGCCTCGATCACGAGGCGTCCCGAGAGGACCTGGAGGGTGCCCGCGAACCGCAGGAGCGAGGCGATCTCCGCCTTCCTGGTCTCGGAGTTGCCCACCGGCACCCTCACCAGTTCGGACTTGACCTGTGCGGTCAGTGACACGCCCTGCTCCTTCGTTCTCCGGTCATTCATCGGCCCCCGCCGTCACCGTGGCGGCGAGCGCCCGGGCGAGCAGTGCGGGGTCGTGTACGGGTCTCATCGTCCCATCCGATGTCGTCCTGGCGATGTCCGCCACCATGACCCGCGCGCCGAGGCCCGCCGCGGCGCGGTCGAGGTGCTCGCGTTCGGTCCCGCTGAGCGGCATCCGGGGGTCCACCAGGACCACGTCGACGTCGACCTCGGGCGCGTGTTGGCGCAGGACGTGGAGGTGCTGCTCGGCGGAGAACCCGGCGGTCTCCCCGTGTTGCGGCGCCAGGTTGAGGACGAGCGCCCGGGTCGCGGACGTGCGGGCCAGAGCGGACGCGATCTCCGGCACCAGCACGTTCGGGATGACACTGGTGAACCACGATCCCGGTCCCAGGACGACCATGTCCGCGGCCTCGATGGCCTCGACGACGCCCTCCGCCACGGGCGGGTCGGCGGGGATGAGGCGAACCCGACGCACGCTGCCGGGCGTGGTGGCCACCGCGACCTGGCCGATGATCGTACGCACGACCCGGGGGTCGGCCTCCAGGCCGACGACCTCCGCGGCGATGTCGAGGGCGACCGGTGACATGGGGAGCACGCGCCCGGTCACCCCGAGCATCGACGCGACGGCGTCGAGCGCCTCGACGGGGTCCCCGAGCAGTTCCCAGAATCCCGCGAAGACGAGGTTCCCCACGGCGTGGCCCGCCAGTGCCCCGGTCCCTCCGTAGCGGTGCTGGAACAGACTGGTCAGCTGCTGGTGCTGGTCGTCGTCGGCCGCGAGCGCGCACAGCGCCATCCGGAGGTCTCCGGGGGGCAGGATGTCGAGCTCGCGCCGGAGACGCCCCGAGGAGCCGCCGTCGTCGGCCACGGTCACCACCGCGGTCACGTGGTCGGCCACCATCCGCCCGGCACGCAGGGTCGCCGACAACCCGTGCCCTCCCCCGAGGGCGACGAGTGATCCCATCCGGCCGGATCCGCCGACCGTGGCCTGGCCGGTCACGCGATCACTCTCGTCCGAGGTCACGGTGCCGGACGTGGACATTGACGGAGTCGAGGCCGGCGAGCCGCCCGGCCAGTGATTCGGCGATCGCCACGCTCCGGTGTTTGCCGCCGGTGCACCCGACCGCGATGGTCATGTACCGCTTACCCTCCCGCCGGTACCCGGTCATCGCGAGACCGATCATCGACACCGCGGCGCGCAGGTACTCCTCGATCGACTGGTCCGCGAGCACGTAGTCCTGGACGGGCTTCTCGCGGCCGGTGTGCGCCTGCAGCTCCGGGATCCAGTGCGGATTGGGCAGGAACCGCATGTCCAGCAGCATGTCCACATCCACCGGCACCCCGTACTTGAAGCCGAAGGACTCGACGGTGAGGTGGAAGTCGAACCCCAGGTCACCGAACGGCTTCTCGAGCCGGTGCCGGAGGTCGTGCACGCTCAGCGAGGTGGTGTCGACCACGACGTCGGCGCGGCCACGGATCCCCTCCAGCACCCTCCGTTCCCGCTGGATACCGTCGATCAGCCCGTCGCCCGACTGCAACGGGTGGGACCGCCGGACGTTGTTGAAGCGTTTGACCAGGGCCTCGTCGGAGGCGTCCAGGAAGAGGATCCTCGCCTGCGGGCGGCCGTCGAAGCGGCCCAGCAGTTCGCCGATGTGCTCGTCGAAACCCAGGCTGCGGACGTCCGCCACGATCGCCAACCTCTTGGGTTCCTCCTCCGTCTCGCCGAGGCGATCCACCAGTTCCCCGATGAACTTCAACGGGAGGTTGTCCACGACGTACCAGCCGAACTCCTCGAGCACCTTCGACGCCGTGCCCTTGCCCGCACCGGACATCCCGCAGATGAGCAGGAGCTCTCGGCCCTCATCGTTCATGTCCATGGTTCACCTCGAGTCGCTCGTTCCGCCATCGTCGACCGCACTCTCCGAGTCTCCCACGTCGGCGCCGGACCCGTCCGGACCCGGTGTGTCGGCGGGTGCCACATCCGCCGCCGGTGCCGCCGCCTCATCCGCCGCCTCATCCGCCCCCGGTGCCGCCGCCGCGTCCTGGGATCCCAGGGTGGCCCGGATCGCGGCCGCCACCCCGGGGCCGATCCCGGGGACCGCACAGAGGTCCTCGATCCCGGCCGCCCGGAGAGCGGACACGGTGGGGAACGTCTCCAGCAGTGCGGCGCGGCGTGCGGGTCCGAGCCCGGGTACCTCGTCGAGGACCGACGTCGTCATCCGTTTTGACCTGGCCCCCCGGTGCGCGCGGATCGCGAAGCGGTGTGCCTCGTCGCGCAGACGCTGGAGGAGGAACAGACCCTCGCCGTGCCGGGGGAAGATGACCGGGTACTCCTCCCCGGGCAACCAGATCTCCTCGAGCCGCTTGGCGATCCCGATCACCGGGACATCGGTGACACCGAGCTCGGACAGGACCTCGGCGGCGGCCTCCACCTGGGGCCGACCGCCGTCCACCACGAAGAGCTGGGGAGGGTAGGCGAATCGGCGGGTCGGAGTGGACCTGCCCGCCCCCGCGTCGTCGGGCTCGGCCCGGTCGTCGACGGGGCCGTCGGTGTCATCCGGGGTCACCGCCGGCTCCTCGTGGTGCCGCCGGAACCGTCGGCGGGTCACCTCGGCGATACTCGCGACGTCGTCGGAGTGACCGTCGCCGGCCGCCTCGCGGATCCGGTAGAGGCGGTAGTCGCTCTTGCGGGGCAGCCCGTCCTCGAACACCACCAGTGAGGCCATGACGTCGGTGCCCTGGGTGTGCGAGATGTCCACGCACTCGATCCGGAGCGGCGCCGTGTCGAGGTCCAGGGTCTCCTGGATCTCCTGCAGCGCGGCCGACCGCGCGGTCAGGTCACCGCTGCGGCGCAGTTTGTGCTGGGTCAGGGCCTCCACCGCGTTGCGCCGGACCGTCTCGGCCAGCGAGCGCTTGTCGCCGCGCCGGGGAATCCGCAGCGACACACGTGATCCGCGCAGGGTGGAGAGCCAGTCGGCGAGCTCGTCCGCGTCCTCGGGGAGGGCCGGGACCAGCACCTCCCGTGGCACCGCGGCGGCGAGATCGGCGCCCGATTCGGCGGCCCCGGCCAGGTCGGCCTCCCCTCCGTAGAACTGGGCGAGGTAGTCCGAGACGACACCGGGGACCGCGAGCGCCGGGTCGAACCGGCCGTCGGCGTCCACACCGTGCGCGTGCTCGACCACCCATCCGCGCTGGCCCCGGATGCGCCCGTTGCGGACGTGGAAGACCTGGACGGAGACCTCCAACTCGTCGGCCTCGACGCCCACGACGTCGGCGTCGGTACCGTCTCCCAGGACCACGGCCTGCTTCTCCATGGCCCGCCTCATCGCGCCGAGATCGTCCCGCAGCCGGGCCGCGCGCTCGAAATCCAGGTCCTCGGACGCCTCGAGCATCCGCTTCTCGATCCGCTTCATGATGACGTCGGTCCGGCCGGCGAGGAAGTCGCAGAGTTCGTCGACTATCTCGCGGTGCTCGTCCGCGGTCACCCGACCGATACACGGGGCGGCGCACTTGTCGATGTAGCCGAGCAGGCAGGGGCGGCCGAGCTGGGCCTGCCGTCTGAACACCCCGGCCGAACACGACCGCACGGGGAACACCCGTTGGAGGGTGTCGAGCGTGTCCCGGATCGCCCACGCGTGGGAGTAGGGACCGAAGTAGCGGGTCCCCGCCCGTCGCGGCCCCCGGTAGACGAATGCGCGCGGGAACTCCTCCCCCACCGTCACCGCCAGGAGCGGGTAGGTCTTGTCATCCCGGTACCGCACGTTGAAGCGGGGGTCGTACTTCTTGATCCACGTGTACTCCAGCTGGAGTGCCTCCACCTCGGTGGAGACGACGGTCCACTGGACGCCCGCCGCCGCGGTGACCATCTGTCTGGTGCGTGGGTGGAGCAGGGTGAGGTCGGCGAAGTACGACCCGACCCGGCTGCGGAGGTTCTTGGCCTTGCCCACGTAGATGACGCGGCCCTGGGCGTCGCGGAACCGGTAGACCCCCGGTTCCGTGGGGATGGAACCGGGGGCTGGGCGGTAGGTCCGCGGGTCGGCCACGACGCCTCAGCGGTCGGCGACGGTTTCGGGATCGGCGGCCGAGGGCTTGTACCGGCGGACCGTCTCCCGCATGGTGCCCATGGCCTCGACCGCGTCCTGACCGTCGACGGTGAGGATGGCCCAGACGCCGACGTGCTCGTAGGCCGGTAGTTCGAGCCGGGGCCACATGCTCGACCGGGGGAACGTGATCCCCACGACGTCCTGCCAGTCCCAGAGCCGCGAACGCAGTGGTCCGCGGACCTCGACCCCCTGCTCGCCCACCCGCACCCTGATCCGGAGGAGGGTGAGCAGGACGCCGGCGAAGATCAGACCGATCGCCACGAAGGCGAGCTGGTCGGCGATCCCGATGGTGACCCCGGTGTCGTCGCGGACCAGCACGACAGCCCAGACGACGTGGGCGAGGACGGTCAGGATCGCCAGCGCGATCACGGCGATCCGGAGTCGTCGTGGACGGTGCTCGAAGTCCCAGTGGTCGAGATCCGGGCGCTCGAGGTCCGAACGCCCGGTCATCGTCCGGCCCGCAGGTCGCGCAGGGTGACGGCCGCCCGCAGGGCGGCGGCGACCGCCTCCCCGCCCTTGTCCTCGGTGGCGCCCTCGTGCCCGTCACGGTCGCGGGCCTGGGCCTCGTTCTCGGTGGTGAGGACCCCGTGGGCGACCGGCGTGGCCTCGTCGAGCGCGATCCGGGTCAGGCCGTCGGTCACCGAGCCGCACACGTAGTCGAAGTGCGGGGTCGAGCCCCGGATGACCACCCCGAGGGCCACCACGGCGTCGTGTGACCTGGCGAGTTCCTGGGCGACCACCGGGAGCTCCACGGCTCCCGTGACACGGGCGACGGTGACCACCGCGCCGGAGGTCTCGGCCACCGCGAGGGCCCGGTCCATCAGTTGCGCGCAGATCTCGTCGTGCCAGGTGGAGGCCACCACGCCCAGCCGCAGCCCGCGGGCGTCGGGGATCACCAATTCCGGCCTACCGGTGCCGCTCATCGCCGATCCTCTCCGTTGGTGTCCGGGTCGATCCCGTCGTCCAGGCCCTCGAGCAGGTGGCCCATCCGGTCCCGCTTGGTCCGCAGGTACCGGAGGTTCTCCGGGGTCACCGCGGTGGGCATGGGGACCCGCGCCACCACCTCGACCCCGCCGGCACGGAGGGCGTCGGCCTTGGCGGGGTTGTTGGTCATCAGCCGCACGCGCGTCACCCCGAGATCGCGCAGCATCTGCGCGGCCAGGCTGAAGTCCCTGGCATCGGCGGGCAGTCCGAGGTCGAGGTTCGCGTCCACCGTGTCGCGGCCGTCGTCCTGAAGCTGATAGGCGCGGAGCTTCTGCACCAGGCCGATCCCCCGGCCCTCGTGACCGCGCATGTAGAGGACCACCCCGCGCCCCTCCTCGCACACCGAGGCGACGGCCGCGTCCAGTTGCGGACCGCAATCGCAGCGCAGCGAGTGGAAGACGTCCCCGGTGAGGCACTCGGAGTGGATGCGGACCGACACGGGCTCGTCGCCCGAGATGTCGCCGGCGACCATGGCCACGTGCTCGACCCCCTGGAGGACGTCGCGGTACCCGTGGGCGGTCATCGTGCCGGCCGGGGTCGGGATGCGGGCGGCGGCCTCGTGGATCACCTGCACCTCGTGCGCCCGCCGCCAGTCCTGCAGGGCCTCGATCGTGATCAGCGCGAGCCCGTGCTCGTCGGCGAAGCGCCGCAGTTCCGGGGTCCGGGCCATGGTGGTCGGATCGTCCTCGGACACGATCTCGCAGATCACCCCGGCGGGCCGCAGGCCGGCCAGGCGGGCGAGGTCCACCGCGGATTCCGTGTGACCCGGCCGGGTCAGCACCCCGCCGGGACGCGCGCGCAGCGGCACCACGTGACCCGGGCGGGTGAAGTCCCCGGGGACGGCTTCGGTGGAGGCCAGCATCCGGGCGGTGCGGGCGCGGTCTGCGGCCGAGATCCCGGTCGAGACTCCGGTACGGGCGTCCACGGTCACCGTGTAGGCGGTGTCGTGCCGGTCCTCGTTGATCGCCCGCATCGGCGGCAGATCCAGGCGGAGGCAGTCCTCGGCCTCGAGCGCGACGCAGACGTACCCCGACGAGTAACGCACGAGGAAGCCCATGAGCTCGGGGGTCGCGAGCTCGGCGGCGAAGATCAGGTCGCCCTCGTTCTCCCGGTCCTCGCTGTCCACCACGACCACGGCTCGTCCCGCCGCGATGTCGGCGATGGCGCGGTCGATGCCGTCGAAGGTGGTCACTGCTGCGGGTTCTCCTCGGTACTCATCAAACCCGGGCGTCGGCCGCGGGCACGGCCACAAGTATGGCGCATCCGGTCACCGGGACCGGCCACCGCGTCCACCGAGGAGACGCTCCACGTACTTGGCCAGCACATCGACCTCGAGGTTGACCGCGTCCCCCGGGGTCAGGCGGCCGAGGATCGTGTCCTCCAGCGTGGTGGGGATGAGCGAGACCTCGAACCACGGTTCGGTCTGGTCGAGCGCACTGACCGCCGACACGGTGAGAGAGGTGCCCGACACCGTGATCGACCCCTTCTCCACCACGTAACGGGCCAGGTCCTGCGGCAACGAGATGCGCACCACGTGCCACTGGTCGTGCTCGGTCCTGCTGATCACCGCGCCGGTCCCGTCGACGTGCCCCTGGACGATGTGACCCCCGAACCGCGCGTCCGCCCGCATCGCCCGCTCCAGGTTCACCGGGTCCCCGGGGCTCAGCGCACCCAGGGCGGTGCGGTCCAGGGTCTCGGCCATGACGTCGGCGTCGAATCCCTCTCCGGCGGTGAACTCCGTGACGGTGAGGCAGACGCCGTTGACGGAGATCGACTCCCCGTGACGGGCGTCCGACGTGACGAGGGGTCCGCGGATCCGCAGTCGCGCGGAGTCCCCGACGGTCTCGACCGATTCCAGCGTGCCGAGTTCCTCGACGATTCCGGTGAACATCAGTGTGGTCCTCTCGTGGATGTAATCATGCGGTGCGCCTGGTCACGCGGTGCGTCTGGTCATGCGGAGGTAGACGTCACGACCCAGGGTCGCGTTCTCGCGCACCTCGAAGCCGTGGGCGTCGGTGAGCGTGCCGACCCCGGCACCCTGGACGGCGGACCGACCGTCTCCCAGCACGATCGGGGCGAGGTAGGCCTCGACCTCGTCGACGAGCCCGGCGGCGAGGAACGCCCCGGCCAGACGGGGGCCGCCCTCGACCAGGACGTGCTGGACGTCGCCGAGCATCGCGAGCGCCTCCGCGGGATCGCGGGTGGCCAGGTGCCTGAACCGGCCGTCGGAACCCCGCACGGCGGCGTCCGGGGGCACCGGGGTCAGTCCCATCACCGCCCGGAGTGGTTGCCGATCCGTGGGCGCCCCGTCGTCGGACCGGGCGGTGAGCGAGGGGTCGTCGGCGGCGCGGGTCCCCGAACCGACGACGAC
>NZ_JAALEA010000181.1 GCF_014145145.1 Dietzia cercidiphylli | reverse complement strand
CTCCAGGTAGGCCAACGCGCCCGCGCGCGCCCTGGATCCGCCGACGTCGCGGCCGTCGTGGGCGGTCCGGGGCAGTGCGCGGTCGTCGGGCAACCACCGCAGTCCCAGCACCAGGGCGAGCACGCCGAGCGGCACGTTGACCAGGAACATCGCGCGCCACCCGAGGTCGTCGCCGAGAGCTTCGATGAGCAGGCCGCCGACCAGTGGGCCCGAGGCGGTGGCCACCGAGACCGTGGTGGCCATGGTGGCGAACGCGCGGGCGCGGGCCGACCCGCGGAAGTACTTCTGGATGAGTCCGAAGGTCTGCGGGTTGAGCATCCCGGACCCGATGCCCTGGACCACCCGCGCGGCGTTGAGCATCTCGATGTTCTGCGCGAAACCGGCGATGACGGCCCCGACGGTGAAGACGGCGACCCCGGCGAGGAAGAGCCGCTTGCGGCCGGTCGCGTCACCGAGGCGCCCCGAGGGCACCAGCAGCAGGCCGAACGACAACGCGTACCCGGAGACCACCCACTGCAGGCCACTGGAGTCGGCCTCGAGGGCCGGGCCGATCACGGGCAGCGCCACGTTGATGACCGACAACGCGAGGAGCGCCATGAACAGCGGGACCATCAGGGTGGTGAGGACCCGCGCCGTACTCACGGGCGGCTCGGCCGCGGGAGTCACTGGCTGGTCGGTCACCCGGGAGATGGTATCCGTGGGCCAGCGGGAGGCGGCCGGTCGTCGCGCGGCGGGCGCCCCCGTGCGCGTACCCAGGTCGCGCGGGTCCGGGTCCCGCGTGCACAGGTCCCGCCTAACTCCGGTGTGTAACCTCGGCGGACTGATGCACCCATCAACGTCAGGAGATCGAGTGCTGAAGAACAAATGGCGGCTGGTAGCGGTCGCGGCGGCGTCCGTGCTCATCGTGGCGGGCTGCAGTGCCCCCGGCGACGGTGAGGGCGCCCCGGAGGGCGAGCCGACCGCAGCGACCGAGCAGGCCGACGCCCAGGCAGACGCCGACCAGGACGGCGCGGGCCCGAACACCGACGACATCCCGGATCCGGTGGCCGAGGTCAACGGCACCGAGATCACCAAGGACGAGTTCGTCACCGTCTTGCAGGGCCAGTACCAGCAGATGACCATGCAGGCGCAGATGACCGGGCAGCCCGTGGACGAGGACCAGCTCAAGGCGCAGACCCTCGAGGGGTTGGTCGGGAGCGAGCTGCTGCGCCAGGAGGCCGTGGAGCGCGGGCTCGAGGTCTCGGACGCCGAGATCAACACCGCGCTCGCCGGGTTCGCCGAGGCCAACCAGGCCAGCGAGGACGAATTCTTCGCGGCGATGGGGGAACAGGGTCTGGACCGCGACGCCGTGATGGAGCAGATCGAGAAGCAGCTCCTCGTGGACAAGCTGATCGTCGACGAGTACGGCGAGTTCTCCGCGACCGACCAGGAGATCGAGGCCGCCTACGAGCAGTTGGTGCAGCAGCAGGCGATGTCCGGAGGCCAGGCCGGCGGTGGACTGCCCCCACTCGAGCAGGTTCGCGGTGAGGTCGAACAGCAGCTGGTGGCCGAGCAGCAGGCGCAGGCCATGCAGACGCTCTCCGAGGAGTTGCGCGAGGACGCGGACGTGACCGAGCACCTCTAGCGGAACCGGCAGTAGGGCGCCTGAGTCCGTGGTGGAATCGGCTCCATGGGCGCACCGGGCAGGATTTACGCGGCAGGCACCGCGACACTGACTGCGGCACTGAGAACGGCGGTGACCGCTGCTCTGGCCGCGACGGTGACGGGTGTGGTGGTCCTGAGCGCCACGACGGCCGTTGCGCAGCCGCACGCCGCGCACCCGGTGGCAGCACCGCCCGGACTCGGCCCCGCCGGCACCTCCACGGTCCACGGGGACGTGGCCTCCACCGACACCATGCCCGGTCGCGGGCCGGGTGCGAACCCCGCGATCGTGGGCGCGCTGACGGGGGCCACCTGCTCGACCGTGTTCGTCGGCACCGACGGCATGCCCGTCGCGCTGTGCACCTCCTACGTGGGGCTCCAACCGCCGACCCCGCTCGCCCCGACGGTCAAGCTCTTCCATCCCGACACCGCGGCGGTGCTCGCGGAGGTGCAACTGGCCAAGGGCGCGCTGTTGGGCGGTGTGTACGGATACCTCGACGAGCTCGACCGGGTGGTGGTTGCCGACGGCAACCGCAAGCTCCTCGCCGTCGGGCACCACCGCGATCCGGACGGCACCTGGCGCATGTCGGTCGAGGTCCTGGCCGACCTGTCCGCGGGCGTCCCCGACGGGGACGCGGTGACCGGCCTGATCCCGGCGTTCGACGGACGGGTCTGGTTCGCGACGTCCGGCGGGGTGGTGGGAACCGTCCTACCGGGCGACGACGACACTGTGCGCACCCTCGCACTACCCGCAGGGGAGAGGATCACCAACGGGCTGACGGTCCGTCCGGGCGGGGCGTCGATCATCACCACGAGAGCGCTCTACGAGGTGGACGCGGCGCCGGACGGGACCCCGGTGGTGCGCTGGCGGCACGGCTACGAGGTGGGCCCGGCGCGCAAGCCCGGACTGCTGGCGCACGGCTCGGGAACCACGCCCACGTACTTCGGCCCGGGCGACTCGCTGGTGGCGATCACCGACGACGCCGAGCACCCCGATCTGATCGTCCTGCGCCGAGCCGACGGCGCCGAGGTGTGCCGGATGCCGGCGTTCGCGACCTCGCTCGCGCCGGCCTCCGCCGCTCCGGACGGTGTGCTGATCGAGGGGCCCGCGGCCACGGAGAACTCGATCATCGCGGTCTCCGACGCGCTGGTGCTGGTCAACACCTACGGGTACGAGTACCCGCCGTTCGCCGTCGACGGCCCGGCCGTGCCCGCCTCCGCGCCGTACACCGGAGGGATGACCCGGATCGACGTGCGGACCGACGGGACCGGAGGCGCGGACGGCACCTGCTCCCGGGCCTGGACCTCGCTGTCGCGGACGGCGTCGCTGCCCAAGCTCACCACCGGTGACGGGCTGATCCACGCACTGGCGTACGGCCCGCGGGGTGTGCACCCGGCACTGGATCAGGGGCTGGCCCAGAAGTTCGGCCCGGTGGACGTGACCTCGACGGATGTGGAGACCGGCCGGGAGGTGGCGCGCTCCTTCGTGGGCGTGGCCCCGCTGGACGAGCCGATGGAGCTCACCGGCACCGTGGTCTCCCGCGGCGAGGCCCCGAGTGTCATGTGGCAGCCTACGCTCACGCGCATGCTCCGGATCGGCCCCGCCTGACCGCCAGCCAGCAACTATTCGATGAACACAGCGCGGGCCACCGTCACTTGCTCGAACGGCGCCGACTGCGAACTCGGCGCCTTCAGCGCAGTCCATGTCCCGCTGGTGTTGTCGAAGATCCTGCCTTCGGCGGGCTCCCAGAGCCACTGCTGCCCCGCGCAGATGAACCGTTCGGTGGCGTCCGTCCTGATATTGCCGAGTTGGACACTGAACCAGCATCTGTCGCCGTTCGTGAGATCCACGTAGACCGGGACAGGTTCCGAGCCGCTCCGTGGATCGTAACCGCCGTCAAGTACCTGGACCCTCGCGTGGCGTGTGAACTCCAGTCCGTCGGTGGACTGCCGGTCGGGGCACCATGCAGTAGCCCCGTCGGTGGAGCAGAAGTAGACGGAGCCGTCCGTGTGCATGCGGCCGCAACGGAACAGTTCGTCGTCCATGGAGCTACAGCCCCAGCCGGTGTTCTCACCGTCCCGCATATCGAGGCCGGGTGCGAGTGATCCGTCGTCCAGGTACGGGTCATAGATGATGACTTCGGTCTGGCCGCTCTTCATGGTGGTTCTTCGGGAATCGCCGGAGGTCGAGCCCGAGCCTGCCGCCGACGAGGCCACCGTGCCCGGAAGGCATCGGCAGAGTGCGACCGTGGTGACCACATCGTCGTCGACCTTCACCTTCCAGGCGGTGCCGGCCTCACGGCTCGCGACGAACAGGCGGGTGTCCGCGTCCGTGGACCGGCTGGGATCCTCGACGGCCTCGCCGTACAGTTCGACCGCCTTGCTCACCGGATCGCCTACCGCCAGGCCGTCGACGGTGCGGCCGGTGTGGGGGCGGACCTCGATGACGGTGCCGGAGGGGTCGAAGACGTAATCGCAGTCGATGTAGGTGATGACAGTGTTCTCGCCGTCTGCCGTGCCGGTGGACTGGCCGGGGAAGTCCTGGTGGGCCTGCACGATGTCGTCGTAGTGCGTGCCCACGTCGATTCCGCCGAGTCCGGTGGGGGTCAGCGCCGCCGCGTTGCTGTCCACGTCGCGGGCGGCCATGAGTCGGGTCGCGAGCTGGTCGGCGTCGTCTGCGGTCACGAACAACCCGTCGGTGGTGCGGGCGATACACGCGAGCTCCGGAGTCGCCGTCTTGAATCCCACGGTGGAGATCCGGAGGCCGGGGTTCTGCTCGCGCAGCTCAGCGGCGGCCTCGCACGGCGGGTCTCCGCAGCTGTCCTCGCCATCGGAGATCACGATCACGGCCGTCTCACCGTCGGGCAGGAGTCCGGCGGCCTGGCGGAGCGACTCGGCGATGGGCGTGTAACCCTGCGGCACCACCCCGTCCACCAGGTCGACGAGGGACTGCCGGTGCCCGTCGTCGCCGAGACCTGCGGGCGTCGCGAGGGTGGTGACGTCCCGGCAGCCCGCGGCCTGGGACCCGGGGGCATCATCGGTGGAGGTGCCGTACGTGACCAGGCCGAGGACCGCGTCATCGGGTAGTACGGCGAGCAAGCCATCGGCCGCGGCCTTGGCGGCGTCGATCCGGGGCCCGGGGGCATCGTCGACGAGCATCGAGGCCGAG
>NZ_JAALEA010000180.1 GCF_014145145.1 Dietzia cercidiphylli | reverse complement strand
AGCCGACCGGGCCGACCGGGCCGTCCGAGCCGACGGGAATCGGCAGCGGCAGATGGGGGAGCAGGTGCCCGGGGCGGGTGGTGGCGACGTAGGTGAGGTACGGGTCCTCCGGATCGGGTGCCGGGGACCCGTCGGGCACGATCGCGTCCGAGGTGTAGTGGTACCCGAGGACCAGGCCCTCCGAACGACGGCGGAGAGCCTGCAGGTCGCCCGCCTCGGCCACCGTGAGTCGGTCCTCCATCATGTCCAGGGTGATGACGGCGTTGCGCAGGCTCTCCTCGACGGTCCACTGGGCGATCGGTCGACGCTCCACCTCGTAGCTGTCCAGCAGTCCCGGTCCCGCCGTACCCCGCAGTACCGCGGCGAGTTTCCACGCCAGGTTGTGGGCGTCCTGGAGCCCGCAGTTCATCCCGAACCCACCCTGGGGGGTCGCGACATGAGCGGCGTCCCCGGCCAGGAAGACCCGTCCCGAGCGGAACGACTCGGCGACGAAGACCTGCTGGGTCCAGGGCATCCGGCCGAGAATGCCCACCGGTAGGTCGTCGACGCCGACGGCTGCCCGGACCAACCGGGTGCAGTGCTCGTCGGTGTAGTCCTGCGGTCCCTCACCGAGCTCGGGATCGTAGGCCGTCTGGAGCGTCCAGGTGCGGCTGTTGTCCACCGACTCGATCACACAGTAGAAGTCGCCGTGGAGGAAGTAGAGCGCGCCGCGGCGGTGTTCGAGGAGCGGACCGAGGTCCGCGTCGAACATGATCGCGAGCATGTGGCCCAGCGGCGGTGGGCCGTCGGTGCGGATACCCAGACCGTGCCGGGTCGGGCTGCGGTGCCCGTCGGCGGCCACCACGTACTCGGCGCGGATGGTTCGCGCACCCTCCGGTCCGGTCACCTCGGCCGTCACGTGGTCGCCGTGATCCATGACCCGGTCACAGGTCGTGGAGAAGTGCAGTCCGGAGTGGGGTGTCGCCACGGCCAGGCGGTGGAGTATCTGCTCGAACCGGTCCTGCGTGCAGATGTACGAATAGGTGGGGCTCTGGGATCTGTCCTCGGAGATCCTGGCGACCTCGTGCCTGAAGTCCGGTGAGGTGAGGGTCCTACCGATGCCGAGCGCGAGGCTGAGTTCACGGGGCATGCCCGCTGCCTCCACCTCCTGCTCGACTCCCCACTCGCGGCACAGTTCCATGGTCCGGGTGGTGAGCAGACGCGCCTTGGGGAACACCGACGTCGAGTCGTGACGCTCCACGAGCGCAGTGGAGATCCCCCGCCGGCCGAGCTCGACCACAGTCGCGAGTCCGACCGGTCCACCCCCCACCACGAGTACGTCGACGATCTGCGGTGTGTCGGGGCCGGCGCCCGGGTCGAAGTTCATACAGGCGACCTTCCAGGGTGTAACCGCGCAGGTCAACGGGATGAAAGCCCGGTGATATCGAGGTGATAGACCGCGTCGATAGCGTCGGGACCCGACAGCCGCGGTGGACCATCGCGGCCCGAGAAACCGGACAGGAAGGTGGTCTGCGGATGTTCTGCGACGGTGCCGTAGCCCTGGTGACCGGGGGATCGCGTGGGATCGGTCGCGCGGCGGCCAAGGAGTTCGCCCGCAGCGGCGTCCACGTTCTGGTCAACTACTCCGCGTCGGCGGGCTCGGCACAGGAGACGGTGTCCGAGATCGCCGAGGCGGGCGGGACCGCGGAGGCCGTCCAGTGCGATGTCACCGAGGAGGACTCGGTCCGGGACCTGTTCAAGAAGATCCGCGCCGACCACCGTCGGCTCGACATCGCCGTCACGAGCGCGGGGGTAACCAACGACCGCCATCTGGTGGGGATGTCCACCCGTCAGTACCGCGAGACGATGTCCGTCAACATGGACGGCACCTTCTACGTCTGTCGCGAGGCCATGCGGATGATGCAGGCCAGGCGTGCCGGCGCCATCGTCACGGTCTCGTCGGCCAGTGGCCTCGACGGTGGATTCCCCGGACAGACCAACTATGCGGCCTCCAAGGGCGCCATCATCGCGTTCACCCGCGCACTCGCCCTCGAGGGGGCCAGGCACGGCATCCGGGCGAACGCGGTGGCCCCGGGCTTCGTGGAAACCGACATGACCCGCGCCGTGCCCGCCCACCTGAGGAACGGGTACGCCAACCGGATCCGGCTCGGCCGGATGGGGTACCCGGAGGAGATCGCGAACATCATCGCCTTCCTCGCCTCGGATAAGGCCTCGTTCGTCACTGGCGAGGTCCTCGTGGCGAACGGCGGCGGGCTCGAATGACCCGCTCTCGGACTGATCCGACCCCACCGCCCACGGCCTCGAACTCCACAGCCTCGAACTCCACAGCCCCGACCCCGACAGCCCCGAACCCGACACTTCAAGGAGCACTTGTGAACATCGACGAGATCCGTGAGACCGCCCGCCTCCGCCGGGAGGTGTGTGACCAGATCAAGGAGATGATCGTCGAGCGTCTCGACCTCCCGATCGCCCCCGCGTGGATCACCGATGACCAGCCGCTGTTCGGTCGTGGTCTGGAACTGGACAGTCTCGATGTCCTCGAGCTCTACGTGGCGATCGAGGCCGAGTTCGACGTGGCGTTGTACGACAGCGAGATGACGGTCTTCGGGTCAGTCTCGCGCCTGGCGGAGACCGTCCGGCCGGAACTGATCCGGGTCCCGGAGCCGGTGTGATGACGTCGACCAGGATCCGGACCGGCCAGGTGGCCATGGACTGCGACGAGATCCGTGAGCGGATCCCGCACCGGTGGCCGATGCTTCTGCTGGACCGGATCACCGAGATCGAACCGGGTACCCACGGAACCGGTATCAAGAACGTCACGAGCACGGAGATGTGGTTCCAGGGACACTTCCCCGACCAGGCGGTCCTGCCGGGTGTCGTCATCATCGAGAGCCTCGCCCAGCTGTCGGGCGTGGTGTTCTCCCTCGCCGGGGCCGGGCCGGTCAGCTACCTGGCCGGGGTCCGCTCCATGCGTTTCCGCCGCCCCGTCGTCCCCGGCGACACCCTCCTGTTGAGGAGCGAACGCTCGGCCGGTGGCCGGGGGTTCGCCGAGTACCGCGTCTCCGCCCGGGTCGGTGACTCGGTCGCGGCCGAAGGCGTCCTCTCGATCTCCGATCCCTCCCCACGACCCACGAACGGACACTCATGAGCACCTTCATCACCCCCCTGTCCACCGTCCACCCGGACGACGCCGTGACGGAACTGGTCGGCGACTCCGTGGTGGTGAGCGAGTACGAGGACAGCCACGCCGAGTACTCGAGCCTCCGCGACCGCGCCGGACTGGTCGACCTGGGTGGCGCCGCCCTGATCCTGGTGGCCGGCCGGGACGCGCCCGCGTTCCTCCAGGACATCCTGGCCCGCGACGTCGAGTTCCTCACCCCCGAGCGGACGCTCACCAGCCTGGTCCTCGACGACGACGGGCACATCGTCGACGTCGTGGTGGTCTGGGGCCACGACGACGGCGCGATCGTCGAATCATCCGTCGGCGGGGGGACGCGCCTTCTCGATCACCTGCGCGCCCGCGCGACAGGCGAGGTCGAGCTCACCGACCTGCGTGGCGAGCGGACCGTCATCGCCATCGAGGGCCCGTACTCCTGGGGAGTGATCGGCCGACTGATCGACAACGAGCTGGCCGCGCTGCCGCTCGACTCGGTCGTCGAGGCCATCTGGTCCGACGTCGATGTCCTGTTCGCCCGTTCGGGCTTCACCGGGGAATACGGCTACAAGATGATCGTGCCCGTGGACCGGGCGGCGGAGCTGTG
>NZ_JAALEA010000017.1 GCF_014145145.1 Dietzia cercidiphylli | reverse complement strand
TCTTTGCTGTCCGTTGCGCGATCTGCACCACGATGGGGTGGTCGCGCAGTCCCGATTCGCGACCAATAGGGCTCCAGGCTTCGGTGATGATGCCCAGGTCCTGGTGCACTGCCCGCGGGGGTAGCCGTGCGAGATCGGGGCTGAGCTGGATCTGGTTCACGTCGGGAACCACGCCGGTCGCGGCAATGACCTTCTCCAGATGGTCCGGCTTGAAATTGGAGACACCGATCGCTTTGACACGGCCTTCGTCCAAGAGCTTGACGAGGCCTCTCCATGCCTCGGTGTACTGGTCCAAGGCCGGCACGGGCCAGTGGCACATGAACATGTCCAGGTAGTCCAGGCCCAAGGCTTGGAGACTACGGTCGTAGGCCCGCTGCACACCGTCGACGCTGTGGGACTCCTTGTTGAACTTGCTGGAGACGAACAACTCTTCACGCGCAACGCCTGCCGTGCGGACACCGCGTCCCACCGCGTCTTCATTGCGGTACTGGAACGCGGTGTCGACGAGCCGGTAGCCGCTTCGAATGGCGTAGCGGACGGCCGTTTCGCACTCTTCCCCCACTAGTGGCCAGGTGCCCAGACCTAGATGCGGAATGCTATGCCCGTGCCTCAGGTGGAGCCTCGGGACCGTTGCGGGGTCATTGCTTGGATGGGTTTCCGTCGTCATGGATATCCTCTCGTCAAAATGTTTCCTGTCGCCGGAGGCAAGCAGCGCGAGCTTCAGGTCTTTGCCGGTCAGTCGACATCTTTGTTGGACCTCCAGGGGGTTGCGGCCGGGGTGATGATGAGCAGGCCCGCGGCCATCCTTATGCTCAGCCCGAACGTTCCGTTCGAGCTGCGAACCGATCGTCTCGATGCGTCGTGGCAGACGCCTCAGCTGTCCACCGATGACCTGGAGTTGCACGCGGCCGTCGGCGAACATCTCCCTTGAGTCCATCGCCAGACGTATGAAATGAGGAGTTCGAGCAAGGGCCCGATCGACCAAGTCGTAGTCGGCAACGAGCTGGCACAGCGTTCCCTCGAGTGACACGAAGGAAACGACTGGCGTTCTCCTCCGCTGTTGGGGACGTCGGGTCGGCTGAAATAATGGCCGGGACGATACGGTGGCGAGTCAGAGCGCCGTGATCCACCGCGCGATCTCGTCAGCGAGCTCGTCGCTATTGTCTTCGACCATCAGCATGTGGCCGTTCCCAGCGAGAACAGGCAGTTCGGACGACCAGAAGGTGACGGCGGCGCCCTGATCGGTGAGCCAGGCCACGATGTCCTGATCCAGCTGCGAGGGGTGGTCGGTATCGGCTCCACCCGTGAAGACGAGAATCGGCTTGTTCGTGAACGCGTCGGTCGGCCCGATCCTCATTTGGCTCCCACCGATGTTCTGACGCTGATAAAGCATCCGGGCCGGGATCGGCCGAAGGGTGCGGCGGAACACCTCGATGCACTCGCGGGGGAACCGCCGGCTGGGTCCGATGGCCTTGTCGTTCACGAAGGCGCTTGTGGGTTCCCAGAAACCCATCTTCGGGATGGTCCAGTCGATGGCCGCTCCACGGATGGAGACCTCCTGGTCGGACTCCCTCACGATCTCGGGCACCGCCTGTACATTTCCAGGCGGGCCCGGAGCGACGGCTACGAGCCCGTCGATGAGATCGCCATGCGTCTCTAGGAGGCGGAAGCCAATCGGACCTGCCATCGAGTGCACGACCAGCACGACGTTCCGGCCGAGACCAGAGAGGAACACGCCCATCCCTCGGCACACGCTCTCATAGTCCAGCCGCGCAGACGCCGCACGATCATCGACGTGTTGGGCCGCCTCATAGGACAACCCCAGCCAGTCCACCACCAGCACACCGTAGCCAAGCGATACCAATCGTGCCGCCCAGCCCTGTCGGCCGTCGGGCGTCTCGAGATAGCACTCCTTCGAGACACCACCCCCGTGCACGAGGACGATCCACCGAGCAGGCGCACCCGACGGCGCCAGTTCGGTGTACGAGATCGGCGCGACGTCGTCTGGGCGTGAAATCGAATCCATAGCTTCCCCAGGCCTGTTAGGCAATGACGGCGTCGAGGGCCCGTGCGAGCCTCTCCGGATGCGTGAGCATCACCAAATGGCTTCCGTCGATCTCGATCGTGCGCGGACTATCAAGCCGCCCGGCCGCGGCCTGGTAGATCTCAGCGGGAACGGCCTGGTCCTGAGCGAGGAACACATAACTTGACGGGATGCTGCTCGCCCAGAACTGGTCGAGGCGGATCGGCTCATTGGACCAGCCTGCCGGCGTTGGGACGAGCCTCGGCTCGAGCGCGGCGAGCTGCTGCTGCTCGAACGGGGACATGTCCTGCATAGACGCGGCCCAGAGCTCAGGCGGCATGACGATGGTGTTGTCGTCGGACTGACTCGCAAGCGCCTTCATCGCTGCGACCAACGGATCGGGGAGCACGTCGTTAATGGTCTCGCCGTCGCGCAGCACCCAGGCGTCGACGAAGACGACCCGGCCGATGCGCTCGGGCATCGCCTCAGCGACGAGTTGGATGAGCGGACCTCCGCCGCTATGACCGACGAGCACGATGTCGAGCTGGGTGAGCTCTCTTACCTGATCGATCAGATCGCGCGCCATCATGCTCATCGTGACGCCGGAGCGGTCCACGTCACCGTCTTCGAGACCGCGCAGCGTCGGCGCGATCACCTCGTGCCCCATTCTGCGCAATTCGTCGGCGACGCCGTCCCACGCCCAGCCGCCTACCCATCCGCCGTGCACCAGTACGATCTGCATTGATCATCCTCTTCGCATATTTATCTGCTGAGCAGAACTTGTTCCTAACTAGAAGACACAATAGCTTGCGCGGCGCCAACAGTCCAGCATGGCTCGAGCTCTCTTCAGAACGCGCCGAACGACCCCTGCACCAGGTCGCAGGGGAAAGAGACGACGAGCCTTCAGGAGGTCAGGTCGGCCAGACGTACGGCTGCCTCATCGAGGAGTGCGACGAGGGTCTTCACCTTGCGGGGAGGCAAGCGGAACACCGGGGCAGATGCGTTGATCGCCAACCGCAGCCCGCTCGCCGAGGGAACGGCCACGGCCACCGAGGCCACGCCCTCCTCGCTCTCCTCCCGGTTCGTTGCATAGCCCTGCTTCGCGACAAGATCCAGTTGTGCGAGGAGCTCGGTCTTGGTACGGATCGACTGCGGAGTCACCTGTGAGAGTTGCTCGTCGGGGTAGAGACGGTCCAATTGTTCTCGCGGGAGCTGCGCCAGGAGAACCTTTCCCGTGGAGGTGCAATGGGCCGGCATCTCCTTGCCCAACCGTGAAGCGACTCGCACCGCCGTCGTCGGTTCCGAGACTGCGAGAAAGCGAGTGGAGTTGCCGTCGAGCGTGCCGAGGTGAACCGTCTCGCCGGCTTGGTGGCTGAGTTCCTCGAGGATCGGTTGCACGATCTGCGGGATGTCCATCTTTCTCAGCACCGAGAAGGCGATCGTGGTCAACGACGGCCCTGGCCCGTATGTCTTCGTTCGCGGGTCTTGCCGCACGAATCCTCGCCATTGAAGCATCGCGAGGATGCGATGCGCCGTTGAGGTCGCGACACCCAGGTGCTTGCTGGCGTCCGTCAGTCGAAGTTCGTTCTTCTCACCGAGCAGGAGCAGGAGTTTCAGGGCATTGTCGACCGACTCGATCGGGTATTGCGGAGCCGCATCGACTCCGTCGGCTGCTCTATTTCTCTGCACAACAGAAACTGTATCGTTCCTGCCGGCCCTCAGGGCCGCCATCAAGGGCAAGGCGATCCCGTCCAGGTCTATCCGGACGCCGATTCGAGCAGCCGGCCCAGTCGTACACGAACGTCGGAAAGCGACGATCCCGCTGCGATGGACCGGCGGACTTCGACGAGAGCGCGGGGCCAATTCAGTACCACTGCCCCGTCGAATGACAGACCATTCTGAGAGTACAGAGACGCGATCCGGTCGGGTGTTCGAGGGTCCGTCACCATCTCGGGGTTGACTGCCGTCGTGCGACCGACGATGTGCAGCTTCCAGTTGAACTGGTCACTCCAGACATACTCGACAGGCAGATATGAGCGTCGGTCGTCGGGATGAGCGATGTTGTGCGCGACACAGCGCGCCTGGTCGACCGCATTCGTCCAGTGCTCAAGACGGGTGAGATCGCCGCGAACCGGATGCCGCCACCGCGCAACATCGCCGATCGCATGGATTTCCGGGGCGCCGAGTGCCGTGAGGAATTCGTCGCAGACGAGACCGTCGTCGATCTCGAGCCCTGAGTCCTCGAGCCATTCGACGTTCGGCACTGCCCCGATGCCGATGACGACGACATCACCGTGGAGCTCGGAACCGTCATCCAGGAGCACGCGGAAGTCTCCCTTCGCACCGTCGATCTGCGCGACCGTCCGTCCGAGAACCGCATGTACGCCATGCCGGGAGTGCTTCTGCGAGAAGAGGGCGCCAATCTCGTCACCGAGCCGGCGTGACATCAGGTCGCGTGTCGCCGAGACCAGGGTGACATCGACTCCGAGCCCAAGAGCGGTCGCGGCGACCTCGGCGCCGATGAAGCCCGCTCCGATGACGATGATCCTGCGATCGGGAACTAGCTCGGCGCGCAGCCGGTCTGCGTCGTCGAGTGTCCGCAGCACATGGATTCCCTCGCCTTCACCCCACGGCGACGGCCGCGCGCGGACGCCGGTCGCCACCACGAGGTCATCGAAGCCGACCCGCCGTCCATTCGCCAGCCGGAGCTCCGACAACGCACGGTCCAGACCTACCGCCGGCACACCGAGACGAAGGTCGATGTTAAGCTCGAGCGCCTCCGCCGCCGTGAGGAGCGTGACCTCGGCTGCACCTGCACCGACGAGGTATCCCTTCGACAGCGGCGGCTTGTCGTAGGGCAGCACGGGCTCGGAGCCGATGAGCACAACGTCTCCGCGATACCCCTCTGCCCGAAGCGCCTGCGCGGCCCGTACCCCCGCGATCGACGCACCGACAATCGCTGTCGTCATTCGTCTTCCACCCGGAGCGCGGAAACCGGGCAGCTGTTCGCCGCCTCGGTGACCCGTTTCCGGTCGGCCTCGTCGACCTCTGTTCTGAGCAGGATCACGACGCCGTCGTCATCGAGATCGAAATAGTCTCCCGCGGCCATGATGCAGTTGGCGTAGCCCTGACAGAGCCCGAGATCCGCTTTCACGACAGGCATGTGTCACTCCTCTCCTGCTTCTTCAGGCGTTATCTCAGGGAACATCGGTGCGAACGGTTGGGCGATCATGGCGGAGAACGTCGCCGTAGTCTGCCAGGTCAGCGCCTCGAGCTCGAGCGGATCGAGAGCGACCCACTGCCCGGATCGCGGCGACTCGATCAGGAGCCGGGAGCCGTTGCGTGTCTCCACGCGAGATACCCGGATCTCCGAGAACTCATTGGCGATCGAGATCGGAGCCCCTACCCGCTGGTCTTCGAGCCGCTGACGTTCGTCTGCTGCTGCGATGGCCGCGATGCGGTCGTCCTCTTCGCCTTCCCATTCGAGTTTCATAGGAAGATCGCCAGATTCTGTGTGCGCAAGACCGACTCGTCGACCGTGATGGTTCGGCGTGCGAGCTGCAACCCGCCGGGGCAATGGGATACACAGTTGCGTTCGGCGTT
>NZ_JAALEA010000179.1 GCF_014145145.1 Dietzia cercidiphylli | reverse complement strand
GGCCGGCCAGCAGGGACGGGTGCCGCTCGGCGAGGTGCATGGCCACCACGCCGCCGAGGGAATGTCCGACGACGACGCTGCCGGTAGCGATCTGTCGGGCGGCCTCGTCGACGAGCGCGTCGAGGTCGGGCTCGGCCGGCAGATCGAGGGCCGTGGTGTTCCATCTCTCCGGCAGGGCGCGCAGGGTCGGGTCCCATGACTGCGCGTCGCCGTGGAGGCCGGGGAGAAAGACAAGACTCGTCATGTCGCGACCCTACGCGCGACGGCCGCGAGCGACGCGGTGTCTGTGAAGGGCCGCATCGGCTGGCTCACACGATCCTCAACTCGGCATGGGATTGCGAGAGCTCATAGGTCTTGACCAGCCAGAACGCGGCAAACGCGTACAGCGCCGCCGCCTCCCCGGCGAACAGGGCCACAGACGGCCCCACCACCCAGGCGACGAGAACCGCCGCGCCCGGGAACGCAACGACCAGTACGGCCAGGACCCGGTAGACCGCGCGATACCTGCGCTGCTGGTCCGGATCCGAAAGGGATCCGAGGGTCTCCTGCCCGTAGAAGAAGATCGACAGCGCGGCCAGGACGAAGAACCCCACCGCGGCCACCGCGTGAACGGCACCCGCCACGGTGAGCCCGGGCAGAGACGAGTCTCCCGTCGGGACCAGCGCCACCACGATGGATAGGACGCCGGCTCCGTTGAGCAGCGCGTTCTCTCCGCGGGTGTAACCGCGGTAGGCCACCAGCGCGACGCCGATCGCCACGAGTATCCCCACGAAGAGACTCCGGGCCGGCGAGTAGTAGAAGGCGCTGAGTGAGCCCATCATCGTCACACCGGGGTCGAGAGCCACCCACAGGAGGAGGGCCGCCGGGAGGATGAGCGCACCAGCGGCGATGACCATCCGGAGCACGAAATAGGTCTCCACGATGTAGGCCGCGGGCGCCGCGCAGAAGGTGGCCGGATCGCCCTGGACCGGATCGCTCGGTGCCGGATTCCTCGGCGCTTGATTTGCCGGCGCTGGGTTCCTCGGCGCTGGATTCCTCCGTGACTGACGCATGCTCACACCTCGACTCTGTCGCCCGTTCACCCTCGCAGTCGGGTGCTGGTCTTGGTGTAGATCCGGTTGAGGTGACCCTCCACGGTCCGCTTGGACAGGTGGAGTTCGTCCGCGATCTCGGCGTTGGTCAACCCCTGCCCCACCAATTCGGCGACCTGGGACTCGCGGCGGGTCAGCGTGACCCCGGGCGGGACCCATCGGGCGGGACCTCCCAGTCCGGTGAGGCCGGCCAGCGACCCGCTGATCTCGGTGGTCGCGAGCATCCGCTCGGCCAGGGTGTGGTGCTGTGATCCCGGGGTGGCGAGGGTGCGGGCGCGGTCTGCGGCCGCTGCGGCCACCATGAGCAGACCGTGTCCACTGGCTCGCTGAGCCGCATCGATCAATCGCCGGGGGTTGTCGGCCAGGTTGGCAGCGGCCAGGTCGCGCACCAGCACCGGTACATCCCCACTGACCTCCAGCTCGGCCACTATCCGGCAGCTCTCCGGATCGGCCATCAACACCCCGGCCAGGGCGGCGCGCACAGCGGAGCCGAGCAGTCCGTCGTCGACGAGGGAGCGGACGATGCCGAGCGCCTCCTCGCTCCGACCGAGGCAGAACAGCACCCCCGCTTCGGCTCCGCGGATCTCCGGCCCGACCGGCGAGTTGGCATACCCGTGGACGGCGCGTAGGCGCCGCAGCTGCTCTTGCGCGGTCGCGGTCTGCCCGGACAGGGCCGAGACGAGCGCGTACAGGGAGATGGCACGCGGGAGAAAGTCCTCGGGGCCGTCCACCGCGATGGTGTCGAGTGCATCGGACGCGGCGCTCACGGCCGACGGCAGGTCGCCGGCGGCCAGGGCGATCTCCGCGTCGGCGACCCGGCGCATGCCGTGGTCCAGGCGCACGGAGTCGTCCTGCTCGACCGCCACGAACGGCGCGAGTTCCGCGAACAGCGCATTGACGCCGAAACCGTGCAGGACCACGTACAGCAGCGCCGCGAGGTACTCCTCCGACGCCCACGCGTGGTGGTCCACCGTGCGCGACTGGCGGGCCAGCCGCCGCAGGACGGCCAACGCGGCGTCGGACTGCCCGAGCGCGTCCAGCGCCAGGGCGTGGATCGCCTCGAGGCGCCGCTCCCACTCGGCTGACAGGGGCGCGGGGTGCGGTAGTCCGGGGTGCAGGGGTGCGGGATGACCGGGGGCGGCGTCAGTCTGTGGCGCGCCGAGTTCGGCGTGTGCCCGGGCCGCCTCCCGGTACCGCCCGGCGTAGGACAGGTGCACCACGGTCAGCGCGTCCAGCACCGAGTGAGCGGGGTGGCCCGGCGTCAGGAATCCGCGGGCCGCCTCGATCAAGGGCAGCGAGTTCTCCGGACCCCGGTCGCGGTAGTGCGCGAGGTCCGCCCGGGCCGTCACGTTGTCGATCAGCAGCCGGGTGAAGTCGTGCCCACCCGGCTCGCCGTCGTCACCACGCGGTCCGGCCGCTGCCCGCAGA
>NZ_JAALEA010000178.1 GCF_014145145.1 Dietzia cercidiphylli | reverse complement strand
CGGTTCCCTCACCAAACCCGGACGGTCGTCGGCCCTGGAGGTCACTGCTCCGGGCGCCGAGGCGGCGATGGCCCTGGTGGGGGCCGCGCGTCGGCTCGGGGTCACCGCGAAGGCCCGCGAGGTCCGGGGCGGCGACCGGGTGGTGATCCGGGACGGGGAGGCGATCGGGATCCTCCTCGCCCGGATGGGCGCCTCCGCCACCAGGGACATCTGGGAGGAGCGACGGTCCCGCGGGGAGGTCCGGGCGACCGCCAACCGGCTCGCCAACTTCGACGACGCGAATCTCCGCAGATCGGCCCGTGCCGCGGTCGCGGCGGCCGCCCGCGTCCAGCGCGCTCTCGAGATCCTGGCCGAGGACGTCCCGGACCACCTGTTGGCCGCGGGTGAGCTGCGCGTCCAACACCGTCAGTCCTCGCTCGAGGAACTGGGCCAGCTCGCCGACCCACCCATGACCAAGGACGCGGTGGCCGGCCGGATCCGCCGACTGCTGTCCATGGCCGACCGCAAAGCAGCCGATCTGGGTATCCCGGACACCGAGTCCGTCGTGACCGAGGACATGCTCGACGAAGACTGATCCGTGGTCTGTGGACCCTGCACAGCCCCCACATGGGGCGGGTAGTCTGGGTCACGTCCCCGGGCACCACCCAGCCCTCAGGGGTATTTTTCTCGCACCACCTATAAGGAGACATCACGTGACCGTGCGCGTAGGCATCAACGGATTCGGACGTATCGGCCGCAACTTCTACCGCGCGGTGGAGGCACTGAAGGCCGAGGGCAAGACGGATATCGAGATCGTGGCCGTCAACGACCTCACCACGAACGACATGCTCGCTCACCTGCTCAAGTACGACTCGATCCTCGGCCGCCTGGGCAAGGACGTCACGTTCGACGACTCGTCGATCACCGTCGGTGGGACCAAGATCGGCGCCCTCGCGGTCAAGGAGGGCCCCGCGTCCGTGCCGTGGGGTGACTACGGTGTCGACGTCGTCGTCGAGTCCACCGGCATCTTCACCGACGCCGTGAAGGCCAAGGGCCACCTCGAGGGTGGCGCCAAGAAGGTCATCATCTCGGCGCCGGCCAAGAACGAGGACATCACCATCGTCATGGGCGTCAACGACCACGAGTACGACGGCTCGCAGACGATCATCTCCAACGCCTCCTGCACCACCAACTGCCTCGCGCCGGTCGCCAAGATCCTCTCCGACGAGTTCGGGATCATCAAGGGCCTCATGACCACGATCCACGCCTACACCCAGGATCAGAACCTGCAGGACGCCCCCCACAGCGACATGCGTCGCGCCCGCGCCGCCGGCATCAACATGGTGCCCACCTCCACCGGTGCCGCCAAGGCGGTCGCTTTGGTCCTGCCCGAGCTCAAGGGCAAGTTCGACGGTTACGCCGTGCGCGTCCCGCTGCCCACCGGTTCGCTCACCGACCTCACGGTCGAGCTCGAGAAGAAGGCCTCCGTCGACGAGGTCAACGCCGCGATCAAGGCCGCGGCCGAGGGCCCCATGAAGGGCATCCTCAAGTACACCGAGGACCCCATCGTCTCCTCCGACATCGTCGGCGACCCGCACTCCTCGATCTTCGACGCGCCGCTAACCAAGGCCATCGACGGCCAGATCAAGATCGCGTCCTGGTACGACAACGAGTGGGGCTACTCCAACCGCCTCGCCGACATCATCGGCCTGGTCGGCAAGTCGCTGTAAGAGCCCTCGGGCCTGACGACCCTGCATCACACCGGGCCCGGTCCGGGAACGCCCAGAGCGTCCCGGCCGGGCCCGAGGTACATCACCCGCACCACCGATGTCGACCCACACCACCCGCACCACACCACCACCGTCCTCCCGACAGGAGCCCCACCCCATGGCAGTGAGCACTCTCCAGGACCTGCTCGACGCCGGCGTCGAAGGTCGCAAGATCCTCGTCCGCTGCGACCTCAACGTCCCGCTCGACGGATCGACCATCACCGACTCCGGCCGGATCACGGCCTCACTGCCCACCCTCAACTCCCTCCTCGACGCCGGCGCCGCACTGGTGATCACAGCGCACCTGGGCCGGCCGAAGGGTGCGGCCGATCCCGCGTTCTCGTTGGCCCCCGTCGCGGAGAAGCTGGGAGACGAGCTGGGCCGTTACGTGCAGCTGGCGGGCGACGTGGTGGGGCCGGATGCCCGTGAGCGCGCCAACGGGCTGACCGACGGCGACGTGCTGTTGGTCGAGAACATCCGCTTCGACCCCCGTGAGACCAGCAAGGACCCCGCCGAGCGTGCTGCTCTGGCCGCCGAGTTGGCGAGCCTCGTGGGGGAGGACGGCGCGTTCGTGTCCAACGGGTTCGGGGTGGTCCACCGCGCCCAGGCGTCGGTCTACGACATCGCCGAGGTGCTCCCCGCCTACGCCGGTGACCTGGTCCAGAGTGAGGTCGAGGTCCTCGCCGGTCTGACCGGGGACGCCGAGCGCCCCTACGCCGTGGTCCTCGGCGGCTCCAAGGTCTCGGACAAGCTCGCCGTGATCGAGGCCCTCGCCCCCAAGGTCGACACCCTGGTCATCGGCGGCGGTATGTGCTTCACCTTCCTCGCCGCACAGGGCCACGGCGTCGGGTCCTCGCTCCTTCAGGAGGAGATGATCGGCACCTGCAAGGACCTGCTCGACAAGTTCGGCGACGTGATCACCCTGCCGGTCGACGTGGTGGCGGCCGACGGGTTCGCCGCCGACGCGGCGCACACCACGGTGCCGGCCGACGCGATTCCCGACGGCCGGATGGGGCTCGATATCGGTCCCGAGTCCGTGGCCCTGTTCACCGAGAAGCTGTCCGCCGCCAAGACCGTCTTCTGGAACGGCCCGATGGGCGTCTTCGAGTTCGAGGCGTTCTCGGCCGGTACCCGTGGCGTCGCCGAGGCGATCATCACGGCCACCCGCAACGGTGCGTTCTCGGTGGTGGGCGGCGGCGACTCCGCGGCAGCCGTCCGGACGCTCGGGCTCGGCGAGGAGAACTTCTCGCACATCTCGACCGGCGGCGGAGCGTCGCTCGAGTACCTCGAGGGCAAGGAACTCCCGGGGGTCACCGCCCTCGAACGCAGTAACAACTGATCCGCACGCGCCGACCCACAGGAGACGTCATGGCACGCACCCCGCTCATCGCCGGAAACTGGAAGATGAACCTCAACCACCTCGAGGCGATCGCTCTCGTGCAGAAGGTGGCGTTCGCACTGCCCGAGAAGTACCTCGAGAAGGTGGAGGTGGCGTTCATCCCTCCGTACACCGACATCCGCGGTGTACAGATCGTGATCGAGGGGGACAAGCTCGGCTTCGCCTACGGAGCGCAGGACGTGTCGGTCCACGAGTCCGGTGCGTACACCGGTGAGATCTCGGCGGGGATGCTCGCCAAACTGGGGTGCACCTATGTCGTGGTCGGCCACTCCGAGCGTCGCGAGTACCACTCGGAGACCGACGAGTTGGTCGCCGCCAAGGCCGCGGCGTGCCACAAGCACGGCCTCAGCCCGATCGTCTGCGTGGGGGAGAAGCTCGAGACCCGCGAGGCCGGTGACCACGTGGGGTTCGTCGTGGAGCAGCTCAAGGGATCCCTCGCGGGTCTGGACAAGGGACAACTGGCCTCCACCGTGATCGCCTACGAGCCCGTGTGGGCCATCGGCACGGGGAAGACCGCCTCGGCGGCGGATGCGCAGGAGGTCTGCGCGGCGATCCGCGCGGCCCTCACCGAGCTGGCCGGCCCCGAGATCGCGGATCAGATGCGGGTCCTGTACGGCGGGAGCGTCAACTCCTCGACCGTCGGCGAGCTGCTCGAGCAGCCCGACGTCGACGGCGGTCTCGTGGGCGGGTCCTCGCTCAAGCCCGACGAGTTCGCCCAGCTCTCGGCCATCGCCGCCGGCGGTCCACTGCCCTGAGTCGACAGGCCCGGCGTGGCCGCCCCGAGACGGGCGGGCGCGCCGGGATTCGCCCTGGAGACCTCACCGGGTAGTCTGGACCAGTCGTCCTCCGACCACCCCGACCTGACGTAAGGCCCGATCCGCACATGAAGCTCGCCCTGGACATCTTCCTCGTCGCCACCAGCCTGCTGTTGATGCTGTTCATCCTGCTGCACCGCGGCAAGGGGGGCGGACTGTCCTCGCTGTTCGGCGGTGGCGTCCAGTCCAGCCTCTCCGGGTCCAGCGTCGTGGAGCGGAACCTCGACCGCGTGACCGTGGTCGTCGCGATCCTGTGGCTCATCGCCATCGTCGCCGTCGGACTCCTGGTCCGGTTCGGCTGACCGTCTGACCGTCGCGCCGCGCGGCGCGTCGACACGGGGTGCGCACCTCCGCGAGGAGGGGCGCACCCTGTCGTCGTGGACACCCGGTTGTCGGTGGCCGAGAGACGGGTCCCCGGTGACCAGGGTGCCCGCGGATCAGTTCAGTGCGGACGCCGCGCCCACGTCGAGGTGGTAGGTCGTGGACTCGGTGCCCACTGCGCCGGCCACCGGCCAGTCCGACGGTGAGGCCCCGCCGATTCCCTCGGCGACCGCCTCCGCCTTGCCCTCACCTGCGGCCACCACCAGGATGTGCCGCGAGCGACGAACCGCCGGGAGGGTGAACGTCAGCCGCTCCGGAGGCGGCTTGGGGCAGTCGCGGACCCCCACGACCAACCGCTCCGTCTCGGCGACCGCCGGCGTGTGGGGGAAGATGGAGTCGATGTGCCCCTCGGGCCCCATGCCCAGGATGGTCACGTCGAAGAGGGGCTCGTCGCCGGCGGGCACGTCCAGCGACTCCAGGAAGCGAGCGGCGGCGACGTCGACGTCGACGAGGTCCTCGGTCCGGGCAGGCCACCGGCGCACGGTCGGACGGTCGCCGAGCGCATCGAGCAGCGCCTCATCCAGCTGGCCGTCGTTACGTTCCGGGTGGTCGGCGGGAACGAAGCGTTCGTCGCCGAAGAAGATCGTGACCTTCTCCCATTCCACGGTCGAGTCCGCGAGTGCGGCGGCGGTCTTGACCCCCACCGAGCCCCCCGTCAGCGACAGACTCGCCCGTCCGGCGGTGGCGATCCGCTCGGTCAGATGCTCCACCGCCGCCCGGGCGGCCGCGGTAGCGAGCGCGTCGGAGTCGGCGTGGACGAGATGACGGATGTGGGACATCGGTCCTCCTGTGGTGTCGGGTCTCGGTGGTCCGGTCGGTGGGCGGCCCCGCTCAGCGGACGGAGGCCGAGGTGTAGATCACGCGATCGTGGTTCGCGAGTGCGTCGGCGTACACGCCGTCGGTGTCCATACGTCGCAGCTCTTCCGCGAGGCAGTCCGCCACGCTCCGTTTCACCAGCGTCACCCGCGTGGGGGAGTGGCCGGTGATCCGCAGCTCCGCGGAGGTGGGGCTCACCTGCTCGATGACGATCGATCCGGAGGCACGCTCCAGGACGACCATCCGCGGCCCCACCGCGCGGTGGACGTCGATCCCGAGGCGGGAGGCGAGCCACCCACCGGCGAGGTCCACGGACGCGGCCCGTTCGGGGCCACACACCGTGGCGCCGGTGATCGTCTCGAACGGCGGCCGGTCCAGCGTGGCCGCCAGCAGCGAACGCCAGTGCGTGACCCGGGCCCAGGCGAGATCGGTATCACCCGGGGAGTATCCGGCCGCCCGCTTGGCCAGTGCGTCCGTCGGGTGCCCCTCGGCGTCGGAGTCCACGATCCGGCGACGCGCGAGACGGCCCACCTTGTCCTCGGACAGCAGTGTCGGCGAATGCCTCGGCCACCACACCGCGAGTGGGGTGTCCGGCAGGAGCAGGGGGGTGACCAACGAGGCGGACTGGGACGCCATCGCCCCCGAGGTCCGCAGGACCACCACCTCGGCCGCTCCCGCATCGCCACCGACCCGGATCTGACCGTCGAGCCGGTCCGTCCTGGCACGGTTGCCGCGGATCACCACGATCACGCGACACGGGTGCTCGCGGCTGGCCTCGTTGGCCGCCTCGATCGCGGATTCGCTGCCGCGGACGTGGTCGGTGAGGACGATCAGCGTGAGCACACGGCCGATGGTGCTCAGCCCCGCGTCCTCGCGGATCTGCACGAGCTTCTTGGAGATCTCGCGGGTCGAGGTGTCGGGCAGGTCGATGATCACGGTCGCCTCCATGCGCGGCCACTGCGGGCCAGGATCTCGTCGGCGCCACGAGGGCCCCACGTCCCGGCCTGGTACTGCTCCGGGGTGCCGCCGGCCGACCATTCGTCGAGGACGGGATCGAGGAGCATCCAGCTCAACTCCACCTCGCGCGAGACGGGGAAGAGTGACGGCTCGCCGAGCAGCACGTCCAGGATCAGCCGCTCGTACGCCTCCGGGGAGGACTCGGTGAACGCCTCGCCGTAGGCGAAGTCCATGTTGACGTCGCGGACCTCCATCGCGGTCCCGGGCACCTTGGACCCGAACCGCAGCGTCACGCCCTCGTCCGGCTGCACCCGGATCACCAGGGCGTTCTGACCCAGTTCCTGGGTCATCGTCGCGTCGAAGGGCAGGTGCGGCGCGCGTCGGAAGACCACCGCGATCTCGGTGACGCGTCGGCCCAGCCGCTTGCCGGTGCGCAGGTAGAACGGGACCCCGGCCCAGCGTCTGTTGTGGACCTCGAGGGTGATCGCGGCATAGGTCTCGGTGGTGGAGGACGGATCGTATCCGTCCTCGTCCTTGAGCCCCACCACCTGCTCGGACCCCTGCCACCCACCGGAGTACTGACCCCGGGCCGCGGTCTCCGAGACCGGCAGCGCCAGCGAGGTGGACTCGAGGACCTTGGTCTTCTCCGCCCGCAGCGCGGCGGCAGAGAAGTCCGTCGGCTCCTCCATGGCCACCAGGGCCATGAGCTGGATGAGGTGGTTCTGGATGACGTCGCGCGCCGCCCCGATCCCGTCGTAATAGCCGGCGCGGCCGCCCAGACCGATGTCCTCGGCCATGGTGATCTGCACGTGGTCGACGTGATTGGCGTTCCACACCGGCTCGAAGAGCTGGTTGGCGAAGCGCAGGGCGAGGATGTTCTGGACCGTCTCCTTGCCGAGGTAGTGGTCGATGCGGAACACCGAGTCCTCTGGGAAGACGGCGCCCACCACCGCGTTGAGCTCGCGGGCACTCGCCAGATCGTGACCGAAGGGCTTCTCGATCACCACGCGGCGCCACGATCCGTCGACCGCCCTGGTGCATCCGGTCCGGTCGAGGTGCCGACAGACCGTGGGGAAGTCGTCCGGGGGGACGGACAGGTAGAACGCGTAGTTCCCGGCCGTGCCCCGGTCGACCTCCAGAGCCGTCAGCTGCTCCGCCAGGTGATCGAACCCCTCGTCGTCGTCGAAGGTCCCGGTGACGAACCGCAGTCCCGCCGCCAGTTGTTCCCAGACGTCCTCCCGGAACGGGGTACGGCACCGTTCCCGGGCGTGTTCACGGGCGAACCCGGCGAACTCGGAGTGGGTCCACCGGCGTCGACCGAAGCCGATGAGGGAGAAGCCCGGGGGGAGCAGACCCCGGTTCGCGAGGTCGTAGACGGCGGGGATGAGCTTCTTCTTGGACAGGTCGCCGGTGACGCCGAAGATGACGAGCCCGGACGGGCCGGCGATCCGTGGCAGCCGCCGGTCCCGCGGATCGCGGAGCGGGTTGGCCGACCCCTCCGGGCCGCCGACGGGGTCGCCGACGGGCGGGGAGGGCCGACTGTCCGGGTCGGTCACGACCCCGAGGGGATCTCGTCGATACGCGAGGTCACCGTGGCGATGAGGTCGTCCCACGCGCTGACGAACTTGCTCACGCCCTGCTGCTCGAGCAGCGTGAAGACCTCGTCGAGGTCGATCCCCTCCGCACGCAGCGCCTCGAGGGTCTCACGCGAGTCCCCACCGGTGCCCCGGACGGTGTCCCCCTCGAGGACGCCGTGGTCCGCGAACGCCTCCATGGTCGCGAACGGCATGGTGTTGACGGTGCCGTGGGTGACCAGGCCGCTCACGTACATGGTGTCGGGGTAGGCGGGGTCCTTGACGCCGGTGGACGCCCAGAGCAGCCGCTGGGGACGGGCACCCCGGGCGGCGAGGTCACCGAAACGACCGGAGGTGTCGTAGACCTCGTCGTAGACGTCCTGACACAGCCGCGCGTTGGCCAGCCCCGCCCTGCCACGCAGGTCGGAGTCCGCCGGCAGACGGGAGTCGATCTCGGTGTCGAGTCGGCTGACGAACACCGAGGCCACGGAATGGATGCGGGAGAGGTCGTGACCGGCCTCCGCAGCCCGCTCCAGTCCCGCCAGGTACGCCTCCGCGACCGCGCGGTACTGGTCGGCCGAGAAGATGAGGGTCACGTTGACATCGATCCCCCGGCCGATCACCTCCGTGATGGCGGGGAGCCCGGCGGACGTCGCCGGGATCTTGATCATGAGGTTGGGCCGGTCGACGACCGCGGAGAGCTCGACGGCCTGGGCCACCGTCCCCTCCGTGTCGTCCGCCAGCCGGGGATCGACCTCGAGTGAGACGCGTCCGTCGACGCCGTCTGTGGCCTCGAACACGTCGGCCAGGACCGCACAGGCGTCCCGTACGTCCGCGGTGGTGAGCGCGCGGACGACGGAATCGACATCCCTGTCCGCGCGGACGGCCTCGGTGAGCGCGGCCTCGTAGGCCGACGAGTCGCCCAGGGCGGCCTGGAAGATCGCGGGGTTGGTGGTGACTCCCACGACCGAGTAGGTGGACATCCGCTCCTCGAGCTCGCCGGAGGCGAGCAGCTGGCGGGACAGGTCGTCGAGCCAGACCGAGACGCCGGCGGCGCTCAGTGCGGCGAGATTGGCGTTGGTCATGATGCCTCCCCGTTGACGGCCGCGAGCGAGTCGCGGGCCGCGGCGACCACGGCGTCGCCGGTGATTCCGAACTCGGAGTACAGGGTCTGGTACGGGGCGGACGCACCGAAGTGCTCCAGTGACACCGCCCGACCCGCGTCGCCGAGGAAGCGGTACCACGGCATCGCTATCCCGGCCTCGACACTCACCCGGGCTCGGACCGACCGGGGGAGGACCGACTCGCGGTACTCCGGATCCTGCTGGTCGAAGAACTCGACACACGGCATCGACACCACCCGGGTCGGCACGCCCTCGGCCTCGAGGGCCTCTCGCGCCTCGACCGCCAGGTGGACCTCGGAACCGGTACCCATCAGGATCACCTCGGGGGATCCGGTGGACGCCTCGGCCAGCACGTAGCCACCACGCTCGACGCCCTCGCGCGCCGACTCGGCCGTGCCCTCCAGGACGGGGATGTCCTGGCGGGTCAGACACAGCCCCTTGGGACCGTCGAGGGCGATGAGCATCGCGCGCCACGCCGCCGCCGTCTCGTTGGCGTCCGCCGGCCGCAGTACGGACAGGCCGGGAATGGCCCGCAGCGCCGCGAGCTGCTCGACCGGCTGGTGGGTGGGGCCGTCCTCGCCGAGACCGATCGAGTCGTGGGTCCACACGTAGTAGGCGTTGCTGCCCTGGAGGGCCGCGAGCCGGACGGCCGGGCGCATGTACTCGCTGAAGATGAGGAAGGTCCCGCCGTAGGGCCGGGTGGGACCGTGCAGCGCGATCCCGTTGAGGATCGCTCCCATGGCGTGCTCGCGGACGCCGAAGTGCAGGTTGCGCCCGTACGGGGACGCCGTCCACATCCCGGTCGATATCGACGGGGGGCCGAAGGAGTCGGCGCCCTCGATCTGGGTGTTGTTGGACCCCGCCAGGTCCGCCGACCCACCCCACAGCTCGGGGAGGGTCCCGGCGAGTGCCTGGATGGCCTTGGCGGAGGCCTTGCGGGTGGCGACACCCTTGGGGTCGGCCTCCCAACTCGGGAGCCCGGCGTCCCAGCCCTCGGGCAACTGGCCGGAGTAGAGGCGGTCGAAGAGGTTCTTCGCCTCGGGGTTGGCCTCGGCCCACGCGTGGAACATGTCGCTCCACTGCGCGTGGACGCGGGCGCCACGGTCGCGTGCCGCGCGGGTGTGGGCGATCACCTCGTCGTCCACGGTGAACGGCTCGGTGCCGCCCATGCCGAGCGCCTCCTTGACCGCGTCCACCTCGGCCTGCCCGAGCGCCGAACCGTGCGAGGCCCCCGTGTTCATCTTCGTCGGGGCGGGGTACGCGATCACCGTGCGCAGGACGATCATCGAGGGCTTGTCCGTGACGGCGCGCGCGTCGGCGATCGCCTCCTCGATGGCCTCGATGTCCTCACCCCCGTCGACCGTCTGGACGTGCCAGCCGTAGGCCTCGTAGCGGGCGGCCACGTCCTCGGTGAAGGCGATCTGGGTGTCGTCCTCGATCGAGATCTTGTTGTCGTCGTAGACCGCGATGAGGTTCCCGAGCTGCTGGGTCCCCGCGAGCGAGCAGGCCTCGGCGGTCACGCCCTCCTGCACGTCCCCGTCCGAGGCGACGACGTAGATGAAGTGGTCGAACGGGCTCTTCCCGGCGGGTGCCTCCGGATCGAACAGCCCCCGCTCGTACCGGGCGGCCATGGCCATACCCACCGCGGACGCCAGCCCCTGGCCGAGCGGCCCGGTGGTGATCTCCACCCCGTCGGTGTGGTTCCACTCGGGATGACCCGGGGTCTTGGATCCCCAGGTGCGCAGCGCCTTGAGATCCTCGAGCTCCAGCCCGAATCCGGCGAGGTAGAGCTGGACGTACTGGGTGAGGGAGGAGTGGCCGCAGGACAGGACGAAACGGTCACGCCCCACCCACTTCGGGTCCGACGGGTCATGTCGCATCACCCGCTGGTAGAGCGTGTAGGCCAGGGGCGCCAGGCTCATGGCGGTGCCCGGGTGACCGCTGCCGCAGTTCTGCACGGCCTCGGCGGCCAGGACACGAGCGGTGTCGACCGCCCGGGTGTCCAGTTCGGTCCAGTCGGACGGGTGGCGGGCGGTGGTGAGCTCGGTGATCTCCGACGCGCTGGTCACTTGTGGTTCTCCCGGGTCGAGGGTGCGGCGCGGATCCGCGCGTATGTCGTGGACCACCTTAGTGGTCACCGGTGCCCGGGGTCGGACCGTCCCCGCCCCCGCTCTTTCGCGGAGCGTGCAGGGGGGACGTAGTATCGGCCGGGTAGTGCGTTGACATCTGCTGCGAGGAGTTCCGGTGCACGATTCCACCCCGACCCGGAGTGGGGGGCCGTCCGTCTCCCCTCCAGAGTCCTCGGGGCGGCCGGCTCCGGCGAGCGGGCGCGCCCGCGTAGTCGACGTCGTCATGTCGTACATCGCCCTCACCAAGCCGCGCGTCATCGAGTTGCTCCTGGTGGCCGCCATCCCCGCGATGCTGCAGGCCGACCGCGGGCAGGTCCACCTCGGCCTGGTGCTGTTGACGCTGGTGGGTGGCTGGCTCGGCGCCGCCAGCGCCAACACCCTCAACATGGTCGTCGACGCCGACATCGACAAGGTCATGAAGCGGACCGAACGGCGCCCGCTGGCCCGCCACGCCGTGACCCCCCGGGCCGCGCTGGTCTTCGGCCTGGTGCTCGGCGCGGCCAGCATGCTGTGGCTGGGACTCCTGGCACAGAGCTGGCTCGCCGCCCTGTTCATCCTGCTGACGATCTGCTTCTACGTCTTCGTCTACACGATGATCCTCAAGCGCCGCACCGCCCAGAACGTGGTGTGGGGTGGCGCCGCCGGGTGTATGCCCGTGCTCGTCTCGTGGGCGGTCATCACCGACCACCTGCCCGAGGGTCAACCGAGCAACTGGTGGCAGGCGATCGTCCTGTTCCTCATCATCTTCTTCTGGACCCCGCCCCACACCTGGGCCCTGGCCATGCGGTACAAGGAGGACTACAAGGCCGCCGGGGTACCGATGTTGCCGGTGGTCATGTCGGCGGAGGGCGTCACCCGACGCATCACCCTCTACACCTGGGCCACGGTCCTGTGCACCTTCGTGCTCATCCCGGCGGCGGGATGGATCTACGCGGCGGGCACGATCGGCTTCGGTGTGTGGTTCATCGTCATGGCCCACCGCCTCGAGGCCGGTGTGCGCCGAGGTGTCGAGGTCAAGCCCCTCAAGCTGTTCATCCTGTCGAACAACTACCTGGCCGCGGTGTTCGTGGCCCTGTCGATCGACGCCGTTCTCGGTCTCGAGACCCTGTCGGCGGCGTTCTCCCTGTTCTGATCGGTCACCTGGAGGGGTCGAGCGTGATCGACCCCGTGGTGCGCCGCGACTGCAACGCCCGGTGCGCCTGCGCCGCGTCGGTGAGTCCGAAGGTCGCCCCGACGTCGAGGACGAGCGACCCGTCGACCAGCCCCTCCATCACCTCGGCCGCACGGTCGCGGTACTCCTCGGTGGTCGCGATGAAGTCGCCGAGCTTGGGCCGGGTCAGGAACACCGATCCGGCCGCGTTGAGCCGCTGCGGGTCCACCGGCGGCACGGGGCCACTCGCCGCCCCGAACAGCACCAGCGTGCCGCGCCGCTCGAGCGAGGCCAGACTGGTGTCGAAGGTGTCCCGCCCGACTCCGTCGAACACCACCGCCACACCGCCACCGGACAGCTCGCGGATCCTCTCGGGCGTCGCCTCCGGATAGAGCAGGACGTGGTGCGCACCCAGGCCCCTGCAGATCTGCGCCTTCGACTCGGTCGAGGTGGTGGTGATGACCCGGTATCCACGGGCCACCGCCATCTGGATGAGGAGCTGCCCCACCCCTCCGGCGCCGGCGGTGATCAGTACCGCGTCCCCGCCGTGCGCACGATGGGTGTCGGTGATGAGGTAGTGCGCGGTGAGCCCCTGGAGGAGCATCGACGCCGCGACGCCGTCGGACACCTCGTCGGGGACGGCGACCAGGGCCTCCGCCGGGGCGACCACGTACTGCGCGTAGGAACCGGGCACCTGGCACCATGCCACCCGGTCCCCGGTCACGAGGTCGGGCGTGCCCACCCCCAGCGCGTCGACGACCCCGGCGCCCTCGCTGCCGGGGACATACGGCAACGCGGTCTGATAGATGCCCTCCCGGAAGTAGGTGTCGATGTAGTTGACGCCGATGGAGGTGGTCCGGACGAGCACTTCCCCGGGACCAGGTGAGGGAGTCTCCAGCTCGACAGGCTCGAGGACGTCGGGGCCACCGTGTTCTGAGATCCGGACTGCACGCATGGGCCCAGTATCCGCCACAGCCCGCGCCCTCGCCGCCCGGATATCGCGCGGTCTGGTGGCGGCACCCCGGGAGCGGCGGGCAACCGGGGACACCGGAGGCGATAGGCTACCCCCATGAGCCTGCAGATCCTTTCCCAGTACGCCGGGGGACCGCGAGTCCGGGCGACCGGTCGGCCCGCCGTCACCACCAGCGGGTCCGGTGCCGTGTCGGAATCCGATCAGGCGCCCGCCGCCGTCGACGAGGTGGCCGGCGGAGGCGAGACCGCGGCACCGGTGGACGAGGCCGCCACCCCGGCCGTTCCCGACACCGACG
>NZ_JAALEA010000177.1 GCF_014145145.1 Dietzia cercidiphylli | reverse complement strand
CGTGGCCCACGACCCCGTGCCCGCGCGGGGATAGGGGGCCCGCCCGGCGCCCCTCGCCACTCCCCCGCCCGGCGCGCGAGGCGCTCTGGGAGACTGTCCCCATGAGGGTCACCGCGAAATCGGACTACGCGCTGCGGGCGCTCGTCGAACTCGCGAACGCGCAGCGGGATCACGGTGGCGACGGTCCCCGCGAGAACCCGATCAGCGCCGAGGAACTGGGGCGGCTGCAGGACATACCGCACGGGTTCCTGCAGTCCATCCTGTCGGACCTGCGCCGGGCCGGCATCGTGGCCAGTCGACGGGGCAAGACCGGCGGATGGACGCTCGCCCAGGACGCGGGGGCCGTCACCGTGGCGGATGTCCTGCGCGCGGTCGACGGTCCCCTCGTCAGCGTCTACGACGTGCGCCCGGAGGCGGTCGACTACAACGAGCGCGCCTCGATCCTCCAGCACGTGTGGATCGCCTCGAGGGCCTCCCTGCGGCGGGTCATGGACGCGGTCTCCCTGTCCGACCTCGCCGAGGGCCGGCTGCCCCCCGATGTCCACGCACTCACCCTCGACGACGACGCCTGGGAGCCCCGCTGACCGCCGGGCCGCGAACACGCTGACCCACCAGACCCCACCGGGTACGGGCCCCCGCTCGTCACCCGGACCCGCGGGTCGGCTGCCCGCACTGGTGGCCCCCACCCGCAGGCGGGTGTTAATGTCTACTGAACAGCTCGGTTTAATGCCTTAATGGCCGGAGGGTCTCTCCCTCCGCCCGACAGGCGGCCACCGGGAGTGACAGTGTCATCGACCGACGTCGGAGGATCCCCCCGTGCCCACCCTGATCGTCCTCGGCTTCGCCGGACTCCTGGCCCAGCTGGTCGACGGCTCGCTCGGCATGGGATACGGCGTCACCTCGACGACCATCCTCGTGGCCGCCGGGATCGCCCCCGCCGCCGCGTCTGCGGCCGTGCACTTCGCCCAGATCGGCACCACACTCGCCTCGGGGGTCTCCCACCACAAATTCGGGAACGTGGACTGGCGGATCGTCGCGATCCTCGCCGGCCCGGGCGCGGTGGGCGCCTTCATCGGCGCGACGGCGCTCACCTCGCTGTCCAGCGCGGTCGCCAAGCCCATCGTCGCCGCGCTCCTGCTCGCCCTGGGCTTCTACGTCCTCTACCGCTTCCTGCGGCTCGGCGGCAGGCGGCCCCAGTTCTCCGGCCGCATCTCGGCGCGCCTCCTGGTGCCCCTCGGCTTCGTCGGCGGAACCCTCGACGCGTTCGGCGGCGGCGGATGGGGCCCGGTCGGAACGACCACCCTGCTCTCGTCGGGCCGAGTGGAGCCGCGCAAGGTGGTCGGCTCGATCAGCGCCTCGGAGTTCGTGGTGGCGGTGAGCGCCTCCATCGGCTTCCTCTTCGGCCTCGGAGCCGCGGGCATCAACTGGGCGTTCGCGGCCGCGCTGCTGGTCGGCGGCGTGATCGCCGCGCCGTTCGCCGCCTGGATGGTGCGCCACCTGTCGCCGCGGGTCCTGGGTACGGCCGCCGGCGGACTCATCATCATCACCAACACGTTCACCCTGCTGAGTTCCACCGGCGCCCCCGCACTGGTGATCGCGCCGGTGTTGGGGACGCTGTTCCTGGCATGGATCGCACTGGTGGTCCACGCCGTCCGCGCCGTCCGCCGTGAGCGGACGCCCGATCCGGTACTCGTCACGACCACCTGACCGGACTGGTGGCCCGTACGCGCGGCCGGACGAGGTGAGGGGCGGGACCGGTCAGACGCGGGTCCGGGCCCGCCTGATCGGCTCGTCGAGGTGCACCGAATACCTGCGCACCAGCGCCCGCCACACCAGCGGCCCGACCGTCACCAGCACCAGCGCGATGGCGCCGATCAGTGCAGGCGAGGCCCCGAGCATCGCCGAGGCGGTGACCGCCAACACGATGGTGATGCCCCGCCGGATCAGTCCCTGCGGCACCCGTCCGGCGAACTTCGACCCGACGTACGTCCCGATCGCCCCGCCGATCAGCAGGGGCACCAGAAGGTTCCAGTCGACGCCGGTCACCATCACGTGGCCGATCGCCGCCGCGATCACCAGCGGGACCGCCTGCACGAGGTCGGTGCCCACCAGCCGCAGCGCGGCCAGGGTCGGGTACAGCAGCATGATGCACATCATGATGACCGTGCCGGAACCCACCGAGGTGATGCCCACCATCAGCCCGCCGATGACTCCGACCAGCAGGGTGATCAGCGGCTTGACGGGCGGGTTCGGGTCGCTGCCCGTACGGATCTTGCCGGCCATCTCGAAGAACGCGCGCAGGAAATAGGCGGAGGACGCCACGATGAGCGTGCCGCCGATCGCCTTCTTCAGCAGCCCCTGGACGTCGTCGGCTCCCACCGCGTGCACCAGCCAGGCCCCCAGATAGGCCGTCGGGACCGAACCCAGGATCAGCCAGAACGCGATCTTCAGGTTGGGTTTGCCGTGCTTCCAGTGCACGCCGGCCCCGATGACCTTGTTCACCGCGTTGACCACCAGATCGTTGGCCACGGCGGCGGTGGGCGGGATCCCCACGAGGATGAGCGCGGGCGTCATCAACGCCCCGCCGCCCATCCCCGTCAGACCTATGACCACGCCGATCACCGCGCTGACGACCAGCAGACCCAGCGAGTCGTAGGTCCAGAGCGCCTCCGGCACCGGGTCAGACCCCGAGGATCGAGCTGACGATCCGCTGAGCCACCTCTTCCGCGGTGCCGTCCTCCGGCCGGATGTGCAGGTCGGGGGTCAGCGGCGGCTCGTAGGGCGCGGACACGCCGGTGAACTCGGGGATCTCTCCCGCCCGCGCCTTGGCGTAGAGCCCCTTGGGGTCACGTGCTTCGCACTCGGCCAACGGGGTGTCCACGAACACCTCGGTGAAGGGCAGGTCGGCCGCGGCGTGGACGCTGCGCGCCTTGTCGCGGTCGGCGCGCATCGGGGAGATGAGGGAACAGATGACGACGACGCCGGCGTCGGCGAACAGCGCCGCCACCTCCGCGGTGCGGCGGATGTTCTCCGCCCGGTCGGAGGCCGAGAACCCGAGGTCGGCGTTGAGGCCGTGCCGCAGATTGTCGCCGTCGAGGATGTAGGCGGGGTGCCCGGACTCGATGAGCAGCCGCTCCACCTCGGAGGCGACCGTGGACTTGCCCGAGCCCGACAGTCCCGTGAGCCAGAGCGTGCGACCCTGCCCGCGGTCTCCGCGCTGGACGGCGCCGGCGTGCCACACCACGTTGGAACCGGTGGTGGCGGGGCCGATGATCATGCCCGCGCCCACGGTGTTGCCGGTGAGCTCGTCCACGAGGATGAACGCGCCGGTGTCGCGGTTACGGCGGTACGGGTCGTACATCAGCGGGGTCTGCGTGCGCAGGCCGATGCGGCCGATCTCGTTGAGCCCCAGCTCGGTGGAGTCGGGGTCGCGGTGCAGGGTGTTGATGTCGAGCCGGTACTCCAGGCCCGTGACGATCGCCTTGGTGTCGCGGGTGGTGTGCTTGACGACGTACCGCTTGTTGGGCGTGAGCGTGGAGTCGTCGGCGAACCAGCAGACCATGGCCTCCAGCTCCGTGCCCTGGTGCGGGCGGTTGCCGGGTCGGGCGATCATCTCACCGCGGACGATGTCGATCTCGTCGTTGAGTGCGATGGTCACCGCGGCCGGTGCCGCCGCCTCGTCCAGTTCCGCGCCGCCCGGGCCCCAGATGGCCTTGATGGTGGACTGCCGACCGGACGGCATGACCACAACCTCGTCATCGACCTTCATGATGCCCCCGGCGACCGTGCCGGCGAAGGACCGGTGGTCCAGGCCGTCGGCGCGCTGGGGGCGGATCACGTACTGCACCGGGAACCGGACGTCGGTCAGGTTGCGGTCCGAGGCGATGTGCACGTTCTCGAGATGGTCGAGCAGGGCCGGCCCCGTGTACCAGGGCATCGAATCATTGCGGTCGACCACGTTGTCGCCCTTGAGCGCGGACAGCGGCACGAACGTCACGTCGTGGACCTCGAGCTTGGCGGCGAAGTCGGTGAACTCGGAGCGGATGGCCTCGTAGGTGGCCTCGTCGTAGTCGACCAGGTCCATCTTGTTGACGGCCACGACCAGGCGCGGGATGCCCAGCAGCGCGGAGAGGAACGCGTGCCGGCGCGTCTGCTCCAGCACCCCCTTGCGGGCGTCGACCAGGATGATCGCCACGTCGGCCGTCGAGGCGCCCGTGACCATGTTGCGCGTGTACTGCACGTGGCCCGGGGTGTCGGCGATGATGAACTTGCGGCGCGGGCTCGAGAAGTAGCGGTAGGCCACGTCGATCGTGATGCCCTGCTCGCGCTCGGAGCGCAGCCCGTCGGTGAGCAGCGCGAGGTCGGTGTACTCGTCACCGCGCTTGGCCGAGGTGGCCTCGATCGAGGCGAGCTGGTCCTCGAATATCCCCTTGGAGTCGTAGAGCAGGCGCCCGATGAGGGTCGACTTGCCGTCGTCGACCGACCCCGCGGTGGCGATGCGCAGCAGCTGGGCGTGCTCGGACATGGTGCTCAACTGCTCCGGGGTGAGAGTCGAGGCGGTGGCGAGCGTCGGCCCGCTGGTCGCGGACGATGCCGTGGTGGCGGAGCTCATCAGAAGTAGCCTTCCTTCTTGCGGTCTTCCATGCCGGCCTCGGAGATCCGGTCGTCGGCACGGGTGGCGCCGCGCTCGGTGACGCGGGTCCCCGCGACCTCGGCCACGACGGCGGCGTTGTCGGCGGCGTCGGACTCCACACACCCGGTGCAGGTGGCGTCGCCGACGGTGCGGAAACGGACGAGCTCGGTGCGCGCCTCCTCGCCCGGGAGGGTCTCGAGGAACCGCGTCTTGGCCAGGAGCATCCCGTCGCGCTCGATCACCTCGCGCTGGTGCGCGTAGTAGATCGGCGGCAGGTCGATGTCCTCCCGCTCGATGTACTGCCAGATGTCCAGCTCGGTCCAGTTGGACAGCGGGAACACCCGGATGTGCTCGCCCTTGCGGTGGTTGCCGTTGTACAGCTTCCACAGCTCGGGGCGCTGTGCGCGCGGGTCCCAGGCGCCGAACGCGTCACGGAAGGAGAAGACGCGCTCCTTGGCGCGGGCCTTCTCCTCGTCGCGGCGGGCGCCGCCGAACACGGCGTCGAAGCGGTTCTCCTGGATGCCGCGCAGCAGGGCGGCGGTCTGGAGTCGGTTACGGCTGGTGCCGACGCCCGTCTCCTCGACCACGCGGCCGGCGTCGATGTCGTCCTGGACGTACGACACGAGCAGCTGGACCCCGGTCTCCTCGACCACCCGGTCCCGGTACTCGATGACCTCGTCGAAGTTGTGACCGGTGTCGACGTGCATGAGCGGGAACGGCATGGGCGCGGGCCAGAACGCCTTGCGCGCCAGGTGGAACATCACCACGGAGTCCTTGCCGCCGGAGAACAGCATCCCCGGGCGTTCGAACTGCGCGGCTACCTCGCGGAAGATGTGGACGGACTCGGCCTCGAGTGCGTCGAGGTGCGAGAGCGTCACCGCCGTCCTCGCTGTCATGCGACCTCCAATGTCGTGGGCTCGTCCGGCGTGACCGGACAGCAGACCGCAGACAGGTCTGTCTGCGGTCCGGCTCGGAGACCATCGTGCTCCCCGAGCGGCCCGATTTACATCTCGGAGACGGCAATCCCGGGCAGATTGTCCGCATGTCGACATAGGCTGTCGGATATGCGACACGAACCCACCCACCGT